>JALGSS010000168.1:0-841 GCA_029821745.1 Candidatus Zipacnadia bacterium | reverse complement strand
GTCGAGGGCGGGACCGTTGTCGACCGTGCCGCCCTGCATCGTCTCGTACTTCCAGTCGTCATGCCACTGGAACATGTGCCAGCGGACGCCGGGCGCATTGTCGATTCCTGCGCTCCACACGCCCTTGGCGAAGCGGATGTACTGATCGCCCTGCCGCCAGACGAAGGCGTCGTCTTCCGCCTGAAAGGCCTGGGCGAAGGAAACCAGCGGGATGGCGGCTAACAGCAGTGTGATCGCGAGACGCATCATCAGGCTCTCCTCCGTGTGCGCAAGCTGTTGCTCAGGGATTTCGCCTCGCGACGACCCGGACCTTCGGCAAGCCGCGCACTGAGGCAGGACGCCGTCCTCTCGCGGCGAATGCACACCCGAGTCGTCACACTACGCTTGTATCGAGCAGGGAGCGAAGCAACATGTCTCTGAAGGTCGGTTTCGTCGGTGTCGGCGGGATTGCCCGTCGTCATCTGAACGAGGCGAACAGCAATCCGGACGTCGAGATGGTTGGGTACTGCGATGTGGACCTGGGCCGCGCAACGGCCGCTGCCGATCAGTACGGCGGCAATGCGTACAGAGATTTCGTCGAGCTGTATGACAAGGAGACGCCCGACGCGATCATCATCTGCACGCCGCCCTTCGCCCACGGGGACATTGAGGAGGAAGCCTGCAAGCGGGGCATCCACTTCTTCGTCGAGAAGCCCGTCGCGGTGGATATGGCGATGGCAAACCGCGTGGCGAAGGCGGTCAGTGACAGCGGGGTCATCACCCAGGTCGGGTACATGTTCCGCTGTTCGCCGCCGCTGATCAAGATCCGCGAGATCATGCAGCAGCACAAGCCCGCGATGGT
>JALGSS010000167.1 GCA_029821745.1 Candidatus Zipacnadia bacterium | reverse complement strand
TCGCCCCGTGTGCGAACCATCAGCGAGTTCGTCTCAACCAACCATGTGAAGCGATCCGCAGCCACTAGATGGCGACCAATCTGCACCTCAGTGCCCTCGGCAGCGGAGACCGTCGCCTGCACCGGGCCCGGCGGCGCACTGAATGTTCCCCATGAGAGCTTGCCGCCATCCGGGGTCGTCATGGAGTCGATGGCCAGGTCCAGGTCTTCGTCGCGGAGGGTCAGGCGGACGTCCGCACCCGGAACTTCCTGAGCGACTCCCGGCGGGTTGACGGTGATGTCATGACGCCCGGCCGGGAGCTTCAGAGACAGCATCTCCGTATCGTCATCGTACTCGAAGTCCTCGATGAGCTCTCCGTCGAGGGCAACTGCCTCCACTCCGCCGGGTGACGAGATGCTCACGGATACAGGATCGGCGCTGCTGCAGGCTGCCGCCAACAGCCCGTCCGGGCCGTGTAAGGGGTATTCCAGAGACGCGCTGATCGGCCTGTCGGCCCGCAGCAACACCTCACCTTGGTCAACCACGAGCGTCGTGGCGTTGATCACTGTTATGGTCACGCTGTTGGCCCCCAGGGCGCCGCGGGGAGCCACCGCGTACATCTGGGCGTCGGTGCTGAACTCGTCCACCCCGGCAGGGGATCCGGGCTTGAGGTTGACGCCAAGCACGTACCCGCGCTGCTCCACAGCTCGCGGGCGCACATTGATGCTCCCGTCGCCGGGGAGCGTGACATACTGGACCGCGTCATCTGGCTCAGAAGCCCGATAGGGGCGCACGAGCGTCACGAAGCGCGCCGTCGTCGCCTCCTCAGTCGTGCTTGCGTAGGTGTGCCACTCCTTCTTCAGCGGACGGGTGGACGGCGGGGTGAACTCATCGTTCTGTTCGAACTCGAGGCCCTCGGGAGTGATGAACTTCACGAGGCATTTCGCGTTGCCGCGCTCGACGATGACCTCATTCGCCTCCGGCCGCAACTCCATCTCATTCTCAGCATGGAGGCACCAGGTGAAAGTGCTGGGCTCGGGGGCTTCGAGTTCGTCAACGATGAGGAACTCATTCGGCCGCACGTAGAGAATCTGCCGGGTGAAGCTCTTCAGCTTGCCCTTGTACGCCACGGTCGCGTCGCCGGAGGTCCAGTCCACGAGGGGGCTGGTGAAGTGCCCGGTGATCTCACCCGTGGCTGACTTGTCGAAGATCGGCTGGCCCTGACCGTTGACGATGACGCAATTGTGGGCTTTCGTTTGTCGTGTCCAGCCGACATCATGTGGGCTGCCGTACCAGTCGTAATAACCCGAGTCGATGAGCAGCGGCTCGCCGTAGGCGTAGAGCACGAGGCTGTTCTGGTCGGCATGCGAGTGATTGAAGGAGCCGAATTGTGAGCTCTTGAACATCAGCATGACGTCATCGGGATCGGACAGGTCGGAGTGCATTGCGACCCAGCCGATGTCGGGGAAGAAGGCGCCCTGAGGTACATCGGCCGGCGGTCGAACGGGAAGACTCTCGTCATACCACCAGTAGCTGTAGATTGAGCCGCTGGGCCAGCCGGGCAGGTTCTTCGCGTACCACTGGAAGTACGGGTTGCGGTACCGGGTCGCCAGCCGAGCGAGGTTTGACTGATCGGTGCTGCCTGGAGGCCCGTGGTTGCCGTCGCCGAAGTGGTGCCGGTCACACCATGGCGGGTGCATGTAGATCTTGTACCAGCCATTGTTGCGCTGCCACGCCTTCTGGTACATGTCCACGCCGGTCGCGGGGAGCAGGGCATCATAGAACCACCAGGCGAAGGGCGATGACCACTTCCAGTAGCCGACGCCCTGGCACCAGCCGCCTTCCTCATCGCCCCATGGCGGGAAGATCGCCGGGTAGGTGGCGGCGATGAACTCGAACCACTCATCCGCCTCCGGCGTATCGTGGGCAAGTGCAATCGCGCAGATGCCGAGGAACCCGTAGGCGGTGATCCCGTGTGAGTCATACGGGTACTTGTAGATGGGCCGGGCGCTCTCAGAGAAGTGCGCGTACAGCTCCCGCGCCCGCACCAGCACGCAGTCCCGGACGGCCTCGCGCTGCTCCTCGGTCATGGCGTCCCAGCACCAGTCATACGCGCACGCCATCTTCCAGGTGATATCACGGAACACCTGATCGTGGTTGCGGTATGAAGTCATGCCCTTCGGGTCCCAGGTGGTGATCTCCACCATCTGGGCGATGGCCGCGTCGGCGTACTTCTCGTCTCCACTCAGCAAGTAGCCGAAGGCGACCTGTTGCAGCCGTCCGGTGACGCCGGAGCAGTAGCCCCGAAGCTTGTTCCCGCGCGCGATGATCTCATCGGTCAGCGGCCCAGGGTCCCGCAGCCCGTAGATCCAGTCCTCCGGCGGCTCCTTGTCGATCTCGCGCTCGGCGTAGCCGTCGATCTTGGTCCTGAATGCTTCCCACCAGTCCTTCTTCTTGTCTTGCATGGGAGCGCGGAACTCGTCGAGACTCTCCTCGGTAGCATACACGCGCGGGTGGCTCTGGGGGATGCGGGCGAGCATCTCGTCGGGTGGCGGGACGGTGAAGGGCAGGGCCGCATCGGTGATGACGAAACGCCGCGTCTGCGTCCATTCCGACACCTCGCCCTCGTCATCGGTATAGCGCACCCGCCAGTGCCAGGTGCCTGTCCCGAGGGTCTCCGAGTGGCTGTAGACATTGTACTTCAGGTCCTTGATCTCGATGGTCAGTCCGGCTGGGAAGTCTGCTTCAGGGCTAAGCTGGAGAGTGTAGAGTTCGGCTGCGTGCTGAGGTACCCAGGAGAAGTCCGGCGGGTTCTGCAGCACCGTCTTGCCGTCCGCCGGGCGATTGGGGCAGAGCCTTGCGCTCTCTGTCTCCGAGATCTTCGGCTGCCACGTCTCGAGAGACTCCAGCGAGACATCGTCATACCAGAGAGCGCCCTCGCCCTTCTGGTAGAGGATCAACTCGATGCGTGTCGTCCCGGCGTCGCGGGCCTGCTTTGGGACCGGCGCCTCGAAGATGAACTCGGTCCAGGCATCCAACGGCGCCGCCGGGCGGAAGAAGAATGTACCATACTCGCCCTTCGGGGGCTCAAAGCCGGGGCTGGGGCGGAAGCGCACCAGCCCGTCGGCGCGGCCCGCGCCCTTGTACCAGAAGCGCAGGCGCACGGCCCGCTGAGGCGCGAAGTCGGTCGTGGTCTGCAAGTAGCACGCCCGGCTGCCGTGTCCCGGCTTGCCGACGAGCTTCGCGCAGGCGTTGCCGGAATGCGCTTCGGCCGCATCGCGGGTGAGGGTGAACCCCTCGCCATGAACGAACTTGCTCCAGCCTTGCGGCTGTTCATCGCCTGTCTCGAAACCGGGGTTGGAGAGGCGCGGCGCGCCGGCGACAGTCAGCGCCGGTTCCGCGGGGGTCGTCGGGTGATGCCCTGGCTTCAGGTAGGCGTCATCCACCCAGGCCTTGCCGCCTTCAGCGCCGGCCACCACGATGACGAGGAGCGCGCGCGTCGCACCCTCGGCCCTCTCGGCGAGAGCCGTGACTTCGGTCCAGTCCGTAGTCCCTGTCACCTTGGGCGATGACTTGTCAGACTTGATGATCTCGCCCTTGTCATTGCGCCATTGCACGTAGAGGCCGGCGCTTGAGCCCTGGGGCAAATCGGTCTTGATCCAACAGCCGAAAGTGTACTTGCCCGCCTCGGGCACCGGCACGGACTGTGTCACCGTGGCGCGGCTCTTCTCGTCGATCTCGATCCGCAGCGAGCCGTCCCCGTCCCGCTTCACCTCTGCATCTACCGCCAGACGGGCTGTGCCGTTAGAGATGTACTTCCCCCAGCCGTCCGGCAACCCATCGTTGTTGGCGTCCACTTCCAGCCCGGAGTTCGCGAGTTCCGGGCTCTCTTGCGCGAGACACGCGCTCCACACGCACGCAGTGACCGTAAGGGCGATGGCGAGACGCATTGTAGCCTCCGTACCCCGGGCGGGGCACTATCTCGATTGCTGGTACTCTCCCGGGCGTTGTCTGCTAGTTCCCCCAGCCGATTGACTCCACGCCCTCGCGGGTGACCTTCAGGCGCTGGGCGCGGATGGATGAGCCCGCGCCTTCCTCGTAGTAGACGAACAGAACCGTCCCGTCCCGTAAGACGACCATGCTTGGGTACGCGCCGATGGTGACGTCCATCTGCACGGTGTCGCTCCACGTCTTCCCGTCGTCGAGGCTGTAGTGAAGCGACGTGCTCGGCAGGCGGTGCCCGACCAGGAGCACCCCGTCCGCCGTCCGCAGCATATACGGCGCGTGGCCCGGGAAGCCGACTTTCTTCGACTTGCTCCACGTGAGCCCCTTGTCCTCGGACCACGAGTACCACATGCTGTCGCCGCCGTTGGACCGCATCATGCACAAGAGCCGCCCGTCGGGCATCTCGCAGATGTCCGGCTCATCATTGTCCGCGTTGTCCTCGTCCACCCAGATCGGGTCGCACCAGGTCTCGCCGCCGTCGCTGGACCGCAACACCGCCGACCAGTTCCGAAGCGGGTTGCGGTACTCTCGGTAGATGGGCCAGATGAGGGTGCCGTCGGACAGCTCGCGGATCGGCCCCGAGCAGCCCCAGTGGGCCCCGGTGGTATTCGGGATCAGTTTCGGCTCCGTCCATGTCACCCCATTGTCGGAGGACTCGCACGTCCATAGTTCCTTATAGTGGGCTCCGCTGCCGGGCCGGGCGACATCCTCGCGCCCGCCGTAGTACGTGAACCAGTTGCAGATGAGCCGCCCGTCCTTCAGGCAGCAGATATGCGGGTCGCGGTCGTCCCACGGCGTGTCGGCGACGATGAACGCTTCGCCCCAGGTTTCGCCATCATCGGTGGAGCGCACGGCACAGATTCGGGCGCCCTTCGGCAGGTCCTCCCGGGGGAAGGACACGTGGTCATACCCGGCATAGCAGACCACAAGCAGGTCTCCGTTGGCGCAGCGGCAGACATCGGGAAAGGCCTCGTATCCGCCCGCTCCGGCGTCTTCGCAGATGACCCTGAACTCCGGCTTCATGAACTTGCCTCCGGTATCCTCCCAGGGCTCGGCGAGTTCAACGCGCTCTCCCTGGATCGCGATTCTGCGGTAACTCACGACGGCCTGACTTGAGCCGAAGCCGATGAGCCCGGCCTTGAGTCTGTCGTCCTGCGCCTCCAGCACGAGCTTGTCATTGACGGTGATGCTCAGATTGGGGCCCTTCGCCGCCACGGTCACGGAGTTCCACTCGCCCCGCGGCATCGGCACCTCATACGCGCGCTTGATGTTGCTCCAGAAGGTGTCCCTATCATTGTAGGACAGGAACACTCCGGCCACCTTGGTGCTGAACTGCACAAGATAATAGGACCGGTTATCGGTGGATCGCAGCAGAACCTCGGGCGCACCGACGCCTCTCCCGGGCTCGTCAACGTTGAACTCGAAGCTGAGGGTGAAGTCGGACAGCACGGGATCGCGCAGGAATGCGTGAGCGGTGCTCGTGAACGCGCTCTCCGCATACCACTGGCCGGTCTGGGTCAGCATCCCGTCGGCGATTGCCCAGTCGCCCCCGGAGAAGACCCAGGCATCGGCCGCATTCTCGCCCTGCAGCGGCGTGGGGATGTCAACGGTTTCGGCGAGAAGGGGAGAGGCAAGGAGCAGGCAGATCAGTAGAGCTTTCATGGATTGGGCCTCCGGTTGCAGCCGGGCTGACGGGCGGGATGCTTGGAATCCATTTCCCGCTTGGGGATGCAGAAACCTGCAACTCTGGGGCTCAAGGTGGGCCTAACCAAAGATCAATGTAGGCTCAAGATAAAATCAGGGCTTGCGCAGGACGGTCGAATGTTGTTACAATAATGTTGACTTCTCTGGACGGTCGACCCGGGGCACGCGGCGAGGCCGCCTCGCCGTCGGATCTCACTGTCAGGAGTGGCTGAGTAGGGCGCACCCTCAAGCGGGTCCGGGGTAAGCTTGGGGGCCAATAGTCTAAAGCAATTCTCACTGCGGCAAATCTCGCACCTGCGGATAGGGAACCAGTTCCCGATGATTCCATGATGCAATCTGAAAGCAACGATCATAGGCCGGCAGTACCGGTTGGCAGCAGTGACGGCTTGGTCAGCGAGACGGTGGCGCGGTTCTGGCCCGAGGAGTGCCGCCAGTTTGCTGCGGCGTTGCAGGCGGCCCGGCAGGGCCAGAGCATCGCCGCAGTTCTCATTGGCGAACCTGGACGGGGCAAGACCTGGTTGCTGTCCGCCCTGATGCGAGACCTGCGTGCATCGGGTGACGCGGGCCTGCACCTCAACCTCGATCGGTACTTCACTCCGGAGGCCTTCGCGGCGCGCGCGGCGTCCCGATTCCTGCGTCTGAACGAAGGACTGCTGGATCGTGAATTGCCCGAGGTCGCCGACCCGGTCGCGCGGCTCCACGCAGTCCTTGGCGCGGCGGATGAGACAGTGGCTGAGAATGGGCGCGCCGTCGTGCTCGGACTGTCCGGGCTCGAGGCGAGTCTTGATGCGCCGCCGGACCTTCGCCTGTTCGACACGGTTGCGGAGCTCACTGAGACGGCGCGCGACCAGTGGCGCCACACCTTCGTCGTGATCGAGCTCCGGCCTCGACACATCCGCCCGGAGTTGGAGTTGCTCTCCCGCAGCGGGCTGGTCTACTTCCCGATCAACGAGCCCTCCGAGGAAGTCGTCGAGCAGGTACTGGCCGAGTGCGCGGCGGGGCTGATCCCCTTCGCGCCGAGTGTCGTGCCGATGGCGTCGGCACGCGCCCGAGGCAACTTGCACCGGCTCCTCGCCGCGATGCGCAGCATCTCTTCGCGCGGGGAGGCCGCTCAGATATCGGAGGTCGGACCGGTCGAGTGGGAGGCCCTCGCCGGGAAGGGCATTTCGAGTGACATCGAGGATCTTGCTCGCAGCGCGCGTGGCGAGTTGCTTGCGGCCATCGCCGACTGGCCTTCGGGTGGGTACATCCCCCTTGATGAGATTGCGTGGCGCTTGAGCGTCGAGGGCGTTGTGACCGATCCCGACGAGTTCAGCGACATGATCGCGTCATTGGCGCACACCGGTGCGGTCCTCGGTCTGCGGCCAATCGGTGACCCGCCCCACCTGCGGTTCGAATGGTCGGAGCTGCGGACGGCGATGACGCGAGCGGCGCTGGACCGCGCTTCCGAGAAGGAAGTATCCCGGCGCCGGGCGCTGCAGGCGAGCATTGTTGTTGCGAAACAGAGCGCAGAGGCCGGCGATGTAGCCGAAGCCATCAGGCGTTTGCACGAGGTCGTGGCCGAGACGAGCGACGCGACCCTTCATGTCTTCAGAATCCAGTCGGCAACGATCGCGAGCGAGATCTGGCAGGGCGTTCATGACGCGCCTCCGGTTGACCGAGCACCGGCAGCGGAGCTACTGGTCGAGGCAGCGGGCAGTGGCGCTTGCCCCGTGATCGTCTCTGGGCTGACATGGCCTGAGATTGAGCTGCAGGGGGCCGCCGCAACATGCCTCGTTGGCATCGGCGAGGATGCGGTCGCGGAAATTGCCCGGCTCGTCGGTTCGAGAGACCAGGGCGTGCGACTGCGCGCCGTTGACGTCCTGGCCCGCATTCCGTGCGACGGGTCTCTGTTCGCCGTGCTTCCTCTGCTGGAAGACTCGGACACCGGCCTGCAACTCGCCGCGCTGGACGCCCTCGCACGGCTGAATGACCAGCGGGCGGGAGATTCCATCGCGGCCCTGGTGTCATCCCGGGACCCGCAGATACGCGAGGCCTCGATCCGCTGCATCGGGGCGCTCGAGTACGCGCCTGCCTTGCCTGCGGTCTCCGAGGCCCTCGGGGACGAAAGCGATCGCGTGCGCAGTGCGGCCGCGGGGGCTCTGGCAACGATCGGGGACGAGACCGCGGTCCCGTTGCTCATCGACCACCTGCGCGAAGGACGGCCGGAGAGCCGGCGAGCTGCGGCGAAGGCCCTGGCCATCTTCGGCGAACCCGCGCGGGAAGCGCTGCTCCTCGGGCTGGCATCAAGCGACGCTGCCGAGCGTGCGTCGTCGGCCCGTGGCTTCCTGTTCTTCCCCGCCGACCAAGCCGTTCCCGCGGTCTTGGACTGCTTGCGTGATCGTGATGGTGTGGTAGTGGAGGCCGCCGGCGAATGCCTGGTGCAGTTCGGGGGCGATGCCGTCGAGCCGGTCGCGTCCTTGTTGGCGGACCGCGCTGACAACGTCAGGGAGGCGGCCGTCCACACGCTGGCGCGGATTGGCGAGCCGGC
>JALGSS010000166.1 GCA_029821745.1 Candidatus Zipacnadia bacterium | reverse complement strand
TCCGTCGGACCCGTGGTACACGGCCCACAACATCATCGCAAAGAAGACTGGAGTGACCTGCCCCGACGAGTTCATCATCCTCATCGCCCACAAGGACTCCCAGAGCTGGGTCGATTCCCCCGGCGCCAATGACAACGCCATCGGCGCTGCGGGGATTCTCGAGCTGGCCCGGGTTCTTGCCGGCTATGAGTCTCAGCGCTCGATCTGCTTCATACGCCGTGGACCAGCGTCACGGCGGCTCAGGCGGCGAGGGAACGCGGCGACAACATCATCGCCGTGTTCAACACCGACGGCATCGGGAAGAAGTCGGCGGAGCAGCTCGAAGCGGGCCTCAAGACGAACGTCACCGCATTCACAGAGCCGGAGAGCGAGGCCATCGCCGACCTGATCGCCGAGCTCAACGACAGGTACGGTATCGGCCTTGTTCAGAGCAAGTTCCAGCGAGAGAGACCGGGGGACGATGACGGGTCCTTCATCAATGCGGGGTACGCCTCGGCGGTTCTCAACATCGGCTCCTATCCGTACAAGGACCCGAACTACCATCTGCCGACGGATACTGCTGACACGGTAGACATTGAGAACGCGGCGATGGCGGCGCAACTGATCCTCGCTGCGGTCTTGAAGATCGACCAGAACGGCGCGCCGCAACCGTGATCGCCCGGCCGGCGACGCGAGCGATCGGCGAGACGGATGCCGCACCCATCACACAGCCAAGGAGCGGACCATGGACTACCTCAACCGGTTTCCACAGATGATGCAGGAGTATCTGGTGCGGCGGGTTCGCGAGGTGGAGGACGAAGCGAACGCCCGGAAGCTCGCGATGCGTACGAAGAAGGATGCGCTTGAGTACCAGGCGGGACTCAAGAAGAAGTTCCGCAAGGTGTTCGGGCCTCTGCCTCGGAAGACGCCCCTCAAGCCTGTCATCACGGGCGAGTTGGAGCGCGACGCATACCGGGTCCAGAAGGTCATGTTCGAGAGCCGGCCCAACTTCCCGGTCACGGCATCTCTGTACCTGCCGAAGAACTTCGACTACCCACTGCCCGGAGTCATTGCGCCCTGCGGACACAGCGGCGATGGGAAAGCCTGCGACACCTACCAGTCTTACAGCCAGGGCCTTGCGAGCAAGGGCTACGTCGTCCTGCAGTACGACCCGATGAGTCAGGGCGAGCGCCTGCAGTATGTCGGCAAGGACGGCAAGTCCTGGGTTGGGGGATGCTGCGCCGAGCACAACCATGCCGGCCGCCAGCAGTTCCTCGTCGGCGAGTTCTTCGGCACATGGCGTGCGTGGGATGGGATCCGCGCTCTTGACTATCTCCTCACGCGCCCCGAGGTCGATCCTACTCATCTCGGGCTCACGGGCAATTCCGGCGGCGGCACGATGACCACGCTCATCGCCGCCCTGGACCAGCGCTACACCATGGCGGGCCCCGGATGCTACGTGACAACCTGGCGGCGCAATGCCGAGAACGAGCTGCCCGCCGACGCCGAACAGCAGCCCCCGTTCGCTCTCGCTCTGGGTCTGGACATCGACGACCTGTACGGCCTGCACGCGCCTAATCCGCTGATTCTCCTCACGCAGGAGCTCGACTACTTCGACCAGCGGGGTTCCGTTGAGGCCTTCGACCGTCTCAAGCACCTGTATAGGCTGCTCGGGGCTGAGGACAACGTGGCCCTCTTCACCGGGCCGGACCATCACGGGTATGCGAAGCCCCTCCGCGAGGCGATGTACGGATTCTTCAACAAGGCCTGCGGGAAGACGGACGTGGACGCGACTGAGCCCGTGATCAACCTGGAACCCGAAGAACAGTTGTGGGCTACCGAGACGGGGCAGGTCGCGGACCTGAAGCCTGCTCCGCGGAACGTCTTCTCCTTCACCGAAGAGAAGGCCGAAGCCCTGGCCGGGAAGCGCAAGGCTCTGTCCGGCGACGACCTGCGCAAGGCCCTGGCCAAGCTTCTGAACATGCCCAAGCGAGGCGACGCGCCTGATTACCGCATCATCAGGCCTGTCGGCCGGCGAGAGGGATATCCGAGGCCCTTCGTCACGAACTTCCTCGTCGAGACCGAGCCGGGAATCCAGATTCCCCTCTACAAGCTGGAGGACCAGCAGTTGGCGTCTCGAATCACGCCCGGTGAGCAGGCGGTCTTGTACGTTCCGCACATGTCATCCGACCAGGACCTCGCCGGTGACGCGTTGGTGAAGAAGCTCGGTAAGCAGGCCCCCGCATTCTTCGCCATGGACGTCCGGGGAGTGGGGGAGACTACGCCGAATACCTGTGGCTCGGACACATACCTGGGCATCTACGGGTCCGACTACTTCTACGCCTCGTATGGTGTCATGTTGGGGGAGCCTTACGTGGGTGGACGCACCCACGACGTACTGGCTGTACTCGATCTGCTCGAAGAGTATGGCTACAGAGACGTGCACGTTGTCGCACGTGGATGGGGGAGCATTCCAGCGACTTTCGCCGCCGTTCTCGACCCTCGCGTCACGCAGGTGACCCTCAAGAATGCGCCGATCGCGTACACGGAGTGGGCGCGCGAGGAGAACATGCAGTGGCCCCTGTCTTCGGTGCTTCCCTACGTTCTCGGCACGCTTGACCTGCCCGACTGTTACCGTGAGTTGGCGGCCAAGAATCTGGCGATCATCCAGCCGTGGAACGCCCAGATGAAGCCGATGAAGAAGGATAGGGCGCGCGCGCTCCTGGGTGAGTACGGGGTGGATCCAGCGGTCTTGGGGTAGGCCTTTCTTGGGGAACTCGGAGCTACACGCCCGCGTCAGTGATTGGCGCGGGCGTCGTTGTCGTTGATGATGTGGTCCGCCGTTTCTTCTGTCGTTTCTCCTGTCTTTCTGCGTGCCTCCTTCCGTGCCGTTCATCCTGTCTTTGCTCGTGCCTCTTTTCGTGTCGTTTTTCGTGCCTTTTTTCGTGTCGTCTATCGTGTCTCTTTTCGTGGCGTTCCTCTTGTCGTTCCTCCTGCCTCTTTTCGTGTCGCTTGTCGTGCCGTTTCTCGTGCCGTTTCTCGTGCCGCTTTTCCTGTTGTTTCTCGTGTCGTTTCTCGTGCCGCTTTTCCTGTCGTTCCTCCTGCCGTTCCTCCTGTCGTTTCTCGTGTCTCCTATCGTGTCGTTTGTCGCGCCCACTCGTATATGTCGCGGTGTGTGCAGAATCCGACTTTGCCCGCACGCTTGGAGGCCGCGTGCTCGAACAGCGCCTGGATGGCCGCAGCTTCGGGGTCGTGCTCGGTCAGAACGTCGACGTGCAAGGCGGGCGCGTAGACCAGGCCGCCCATGTCGGAAGCGAAGTCCACACACTGTTTGAGGTGGGCAATCCACTCGTCGAGGGATCGTCCCTGGGCTATGAAGAAGTCGCGATCGGAGTAGCCGGCGGCAGGGACCTCCAGCAGGCCGGCCGGGTACCATCGGGGCTGCGAGTGTTTGATGAGCATCGCGGCGTTCTTGTCTGCGAAGCCCGGGTTGCTGGGATCGGGCGGGAGCTTAGTCGAGTAGTCGGCGGCGATGAACCCGAGCCCGCTGCTAAGGATTGCGCGCTGGAGCTCCTCGTTCTTCTGGATGCCGATGCGTTGCATCGTCGGCAGGCGCAGGCCAATGCTCGGTGACGGCAGGTGGGCGTCGAGAACCCTCTTGGCGGCTTGAATGTCTGCACGCGCCGCCGGCACATCCGCGTCCTCCAGCGAGACACGTGATGGGGCGAGGAGATCCACCGCGTGTCCATCGGCCGCCAGGTCCACGAAAACATCGGGCGACTCCTCGAGGGCGTCCGCGTGTGCGAAAACCTGGATCGAGGCGCCAATCTCAGCGGTTATTCCGGAAAGGGTTTCCAGGTATTGTCTTGCGCGAGCGAAGCATGCATTGCAGGCGACTGCGGTCGCGACGACGGCTCTGAGCGTGTCCGGCAATAGTGCCATAGGTTTTGACCTCAAATCGCGAAAAATAACTTCGACACGGGGAAGGAGGTAATTGGTCCCGCGTGGAAAGGCGCTGCAACGCTCCATTCGAGGGACTGCAATAACGAAGAGGTGATAGACGTGAAACGTGGCTTTACTCTAATTGAGTTGCTTGTGGTCATCGCTATCATCGCTATCCTGGCCGCGATCTTGTTCCCTGTTTTCGCGCGAGCCAGAGAGAAGGCGAGGCAGACGTCCTGCTTGAGCAACCTCAAGCAGATCGCGACTGCGACCTTGATGTACGCCCAGGACTATGACGAAACGTTCCCACCGCGACGCGCGGGCGCCAACTGCGACACTAGCATCAGAACCGGCGGTCTGGCCGCACACGTCTTGATGCCCTATGTGAAGAACGCGCAGATCTGGCTGTGCCCCAGCAATAAGACGCCCCCCGGTTTCTGCGGCAATGCATCGGCCTCGGCGCGCGCCGCACTCCCGAGAGCCGGCTACGCCTTGGGCTGCGGTTTCAGGCATCTCACTTTGGGTGAGAGCGGCGGCCTCGACATGGCTACGGTGCGCCGGCCCGCAGAGCTGTTCATGTGGGGAGACACCCGCGGCACCAACTACTGGCGCGCCGCCAATGACCAAGTCGGGTGCGACACCGGCGTGTCGACGATCCACAATGGCGGAATCAATGTCAACTTCGCAGACGGTCACGCCAAGTGGGTGAAGTCTGAGAAGGCCCACGGCCCCAAGGCATGGGTTCGAGCCTACCTGCCGTGGTGGAACGTGGACACCTACCCGCCCGGCTACTAAACTGCAAGTCATTGCGTCCCTCGCCAGCCAGGCAGGCAGCCGCCTGCCTGGCTTTCTTTTGCCTGTTCGGGTGCCCTCGCTGACGCGCAGCCGAGAGCAGCCCAGAGAAAAGCGGGCCGCCCCTGGGTGATGTTCCCCCCTAATGGGCGGCCCGTTGTAAGCCCCTATCCGGCTGGAAGCTACATCACGTCGGCGACGTCGATGACCTCGCCCCCTGCTTGACCTGACACGTTGGCCGCAACGGTCACCGCGAGCGATTTGTATGCGTCCGCGTAGTCCGAGTGTATGACGCTTCGGTCGCCGGTCTCGATGGCGTGGATGAACGCCTGGTCCTCGCCCGTATACCCGTCCGCCTGCATCGTGTACTCGTCGCTGCCATCAGCGTCGGTCCACGTCAAGGCGGCCCCGGCGATGTTAAGGGTGAAGTCCTCGGCCATCACGCGGCATGAGCTTTGGCCCCAGCCGGCCAGCATGCATGTGTTGCTGATGTTGCCCACGGCCCCGCTCTCGAACAGCAGGTTGGCGGCTGCTGCGTCGGCGATGTTGAAGCTCTCGACCTTCCCGGCCATGACTTGCTTGGCCTCGAAGGCCTGAACCTTCACGACGTCGCCCGCCAGGTACCGGGCCATGTCAACGATATGCGTCGTCTGCTCGACCATCTGCCCGCCGGATTGCTCCTGCACGCGCCACCACGGGACCCCGGGCATGGAGCCCCAGAAGTTCCCGAACACCAGGCCGATCTTCCGCCCCGCCAGCATCTCCCTGGCCTTGATCACGTGGTCGTCCCAGCGGTACTTGTACGCCACGCAGGTGATGATTCCGCTGTCCTCCACCGCCTTCAGGATCGGCCGGGCCATGTCGCAGTCAAGGGCCAGCGGCTTCTCGATCAGCATGTGGAGGCCCTTCTCGCAGCAGGCCGGCTCAATGTCGCCATGCGCGAACGGTGGCGTCCCGACGAACACCGCCGTCAAGTCCTCGCCGTCGAGCATCTTCTCGAAGCTGTCGTACGCGGCTCCGCTGAACTTCTCCGCGGCGGCCTGCGCCCGGTCCATCTGCACGTCGCAGAACGCGGCCATTTCGACGCCGTCGATGGCCGATAGACGGTCCATGTGCCCCTGCGCGATCCCGCCTGTTCCGATGAACCCCATTCTCACAGACATAGTGATCCTCCCTCGACTGGTTTGCCAAACAACTCGCGCCATTGTACGCCAATCGTTCGCCTCGGGCCACGCCTTTTTGGGCTCCGATGCCTCCCTCATTCGCGCCGGCCTGTGTACCCCCATGACGACATCTGGCGCCGCGTGGCGTGCCTGCCCGGGTGCAGGACCAGCGCCCCGCCCCGGCGAAAACAGGAAGTGACGGCTGAGCACGGCGGCACTGCCCATACTTGAGTTGGGCACTCCGGGAGGCACTGTTATGAAGATCGGGTTCTGCGGTCTTGGCCGCATGGGGATGAACATGGTCGCCCGCATCGAGCGCACCGAGCACGAGGTCGTCGCCTGGAACCGCTCGAAGAGCAAGAGAGATGCGCTCCTCGGAACCGGTGCGCGCTGGGCCGAGACCTTCGAGGATCTCGTGGCAGCCTTGGAGCCCCCTCGGGCCGTCTGGATTATGGTGCCTGAAGGTGCCGTGGACGAGCTGATCGACGCCGTACTCCCCCTGCTTCAGGAAGGCGACACCCTCATCGACGGCGGGAACTGCCGCTACACGGATACCCAGCGGCGCGCAGAGCGTATCAGCGCGGCGGGCGTCCGCTTCCTCGACGCGGGAGTCAGCGGGGGTATCTGGGGCCTGGAGATCGGGTACTGCATGATGATCGGCGGGGACCGGTCCGCCTTCGATCACGTCGAGCCGGTTCTCGAGGTCCTCGCGCCGGCTGACGGATACCTCTACTGCGGGCCGACGGGGTCCGGGCACTTCGTGAAGATGGTGCACAACGGGATCGAGTATGGGATGATGCAAGCCTACGCCGAGGGGTTCGAACTGCTCAACGAGTGTCAGTATGATCTCGATCTGCACGCGATCGCAGGCTTGTGGAATCAGGGCAGTGTGATCCGCAGTTGGCTCCTCGAGCTGGCCGAGAGTGCGTTGAGGAAGGACCCTGACCTGGAGACGATCCGCGGGCAGGTAGCGGACTCCGGCGAGGGTCGCTGGGCCGTCCATGAGGCCATCGATCTCGGCGTCCCCGCGACGGTGCTGGCCGTCTCGCTCTTCAAGCGCTTCGCGTCTCGGCAGGATGACGCCTTCGCCAACAGGATGCTCGCGGTCCTGCGACGAGAGTTCGGCGGCCATGCTGTCGTCGACGCGAAGGACGACGAGCGCGCGTGAGACACGGCCGCGCATACTGTGACGTCTTGATGCCTCGCGGCAAAGGGGGTACACCCCGATGAGCGAACAGGTCCCGGGGGAGAGCTGGACGCCAGGCGCTGCCTGCCCACGCTGCGCCGAGATCACCGCGCTGGTGCTCTTCGGCGCGACCGGGGACCTGACCAGGCGCAAGTTGATCCCCGCGATCTACGCCCTCACGAGTGATGGGTTGCTGCCCTGCGGGCTCCCCATCATTAGCATCGGCCGCCGCGCCGAGTCCCGCGATGAGTTGATGAAGGACTTCCGAGAGGCCGTCGATGCCCACTCGCGACGCCCCGTGGATGCGACCCTGTGGGAGGAGCTCTCCCGGAGCATCCACTATGTGCGGGGCGCTTTGGATGACCCGGAGACCTACGCCGAGGTCAAGAGCGTGCTTGGCCAGATCGAGGAGACCACCTGCGCGGCTTTCAACCGCCTGTTC
Source organism: Candidatus Zipacnadia bacterium (assembly GCA_029821745.1). Taxonomy (GTDB): domain Bacteria; phylum Armatimonadota; class Zipacnadia; order Zipacnadales; family JABUFB01; genus JALGSS01. The sequence continues at coordinate 938 of JALGSS010000166.1, read as the reverse complement.
TATCTCGCGATCCCTCCTCACTACTTCCAGGACGTCATCGACAACCTTGAGGCGAGCGATCTTTCGCGGGAGAACCACGGGCGAGAAGGCTGGCCGCGCATCGTCGTCGAGAAGCCCTTCGGGAGCGACCTGTCGTCAGCGCAGCGCTTGAACCAGCGGCTACTCGACAGCTTCGCCGAGCGCCAGGTCTTCCGCATGGATCACTACCTCGGGAAAGAGACCGTTCAGAACCTGCTTGTACTGCGCTTCGCGAACGCTATCTTTGAGCCCCTGTGGAATCGCAGATACATCGACAACGTGCAGATCACGATGGCGGAGACGGTGGGGCTTGAGGGGCGGGGCCAATACTTCGACCGGAGTGGAATGCTGCGCGATGTTGTCCAGAACCACCTGCTGGAGATTCTGGCTCTTGTCGCGATGGAGCCGCCGCCGAGCATGGACCCGGACGCCGTCCGCGACGAGAAGAGCAAGCTTCTGCGCTCAATCCGGCGCATGACCCGCGATGAGATGCAGACGTGGACACTCCGGGCGCAGTACACCGAGGGTGAGATCGATTGCGGGGGCGTGCCCGGTTACGCCTCCGAGCCCGGCGTCTCTGACGGTTCGTCGACGGAGACATACGCTGCTCTGAGGCTCAACATTGACAACTGGCGATGGGCGGGTGTACCTTTCGTGCTTCGCGCCGGCAAGCGCCTCATTCAGCGAGTGACGGAGATCGCCGTGCGATTCCGCCAGGCCCCGCACATGGTTTTTGGCGGGCAGCGCCACAATATCGAGCCCAACACTCTCATCCTGAGGATCCAACCGGACGAAGGCATCCATCTTTGCTTCTCGGCGAAGGAGCCGGGCCCGGGTCTGAGCATTCAGCGCGTGCCCATGGACTTCTTCTTCGCGGGGGCCTTCGCCAACGAGCCTCCGGAAGCGTACGAGAGACTCAT
>JALGSS010000165.1 GCA_029821745.1 Candidatus Zipacnadia bacterium | reverse complement strand
ACTTCAGATCGAAGCAGATCGCCGCGCCGACCTTCCCGATGTCCAGGTCGAAGGCCGGTGACTCCACGCCGGGCACTACACCCTCTTCCATCTCGCCGATGGTGGGCTGGTACTTGTGGTACTTGCCGACGACCTGCCCCTCGCGGTCGATAAATGCCGTCGTGTTCTTCAGGTGCTCCCCACAGTTTTCAGGGATCGAGCCGGCGATGTGCATATCGTGCTTGCGCGCGTACTCAGCCAGGAACTCGGTGCTCGGGCCGGGGATCGGCTGTGTCTGCTCGGTCCATTTGGAGCCTTGGTGGATGTTCCAGAACTCCGTGATCGCGACGAGATCCGGCTTTGCGCGAGCGGCCTCGTCCAGCAATTCACCCATCTTGCCGTGGACCTCGTCCAGCTCCTTGCAGCCCCCGGAGCCGCCCGACCAGGCGATGGTTGAGACGCGAATATACTTTGCCATGCTTGATGGTCTCCTCATGAGTTCGGGAACGCCACGCGTCCCGCTGTTTGGGGCACAACCGCTCGCCTCAGACAGACAACCCGGCTTCCTCCCAGGCGTCATACTGGGGCTCGAACCCGATTAGTTCCTTGGCGCGGGTCCAGTCGATGAACGTCCGATGGGGATCGGCCTCGAACCAGCCCGGATCGCGGATCTCGAGGCCCTCGGGGAGGAACCGCCGGGCGAGTTCCACGGAAGGCGCTCGCTGGAATGTCTTCGCCGCCGTGATGTTGAGAGTGGCGTGGGTGATATCGGGGGTCTCCAGTGACTTGCCGATCGCCTGGGCAACATCCCGCACGTCCACATAGCCCCACAGTTGGCCGACGAAGTGTTCGGGGGTGTTGCTCATCGCGGCGAGACGGGCGTACTCTCGCTCGCACCACACCCAGCAGTACCGGAGACAAACGGTTTCCAGGCCGCAGTGGCGGGTGTAGCGCCTGCAGATCTCCTCACCCAGCAGCTTGCTCAGACCGTAGCTGTCCATCGGGCGCGCCGGGTGGGCCTCGTCGACGGGGATGGCTTCGGGCTTGATCTCGCCTCGCCCGAAAACGAACCCATACGTGGAGTCGCTGCTGGCGATCACAATGCGTCTCGGATTCCCGAGCGCAACCGCCTCAACCACGCGCTGGGTGCCCATCACGTTGACGTTCATGACCGCATCCGACGGATCATTGTTGGGGTGAGGGATCGCTGCGAGATGCACGACGGCGTCCATATCATGGACAGCCTCGTGCAGGTGGGCGGAATTGAGGATGTCGCCGCGGATGAACGGCGCTGACGGGGTCTGAGGTGGGCGCTGGTCGAAAATGGCGATATCGTGGGTCTCTGCGAGGTGCCGGCATACGACCGAACCAACATAGCCTGACCCGCCGGTTACGAGCACGCGCACGGACGGTCACCTGCCTTCGGAGCCGCTGGGATACTGCCTGCGCGCGCAATTTCAGCGTGGGACCGGCACAGACCTTCCCTGCCTGCAGCCGGTGGAGAAAAGCGGCCGCCAAAGCAGGCTCGCGCAATGCAAAAGTCGCCGGCGGCTGGTGCCGGCGCGGCGACTCTGCTCAGGTATCCCGTATCTGGCCTTCGGCAGCAGGTCCGAAGGACGGCGCTCAGGCCTCTTGCTGGGCCTTGACCTTGATGGCGTACTGGATGGCGGTCTTCAGTTCCGTGGTGGTCACGCGGTTGCCCAAGAAGTCGTCCTGCAGCAGCTTGTTGAGCCTGCCGAAGACTTCCCGGCTTGAGTTCCCCTGCCCCATCCAGGTGTCGACCTGGCTATCGAGTTGGGCTTGGCGCTTCGCGGGTATCCCCTGCACGTGGTTCAGTATGTACTCGAAGACAGGCTTGCCATCCCCGGTCGTAACGGACTCCCCGGACTCGTTCAGGTAGGTGAACACCTGCTCGTGAGCGCAGTAAGTGACATTCAACTGCGTCGTGGACCCGCCGGGGATCTCGTAGATGAGGGCGATGTTTGTCTGCTCCCCGCCATCGGCTTGCCAGGTCGAGTATTCTTGACGCAGGTTGCCGTACCCGATGCGGCGCTCCGCCGGTGACTGGCACGATGCGACCAGCCGATCGATCTTCTTGCGCAGCCACTCGAAGCTGCCAATTCCTTGCTGCGTCAACGTCAGTTCCTCCAGAATATGCCGCAAACGATAATTGGGCTAGACTGTATCACAAGGCGCGTCTGTAGGCAAGGAACTGCAGGCCGTTTGCCACTGCCGAGCGCTATTCAGCGGCCTGTGGACCCCGCGCATTGGGGGCCAGGTCACGGAGTCCTGCGCAGGTTTGGGCCAACTCGGATCAAACCGACCTCGACCTTCGTCGTCTCGCCATGGACGATGGGCGCTCTGCCCGTCCATGGCTGGTAGCCCTCCACATATAGAGTAACAACGCGCTTGCCCACGGGGACTTCCGTGATCGTTTTCGGCGTGACACCAACTTCCTTCCCATCCAGGGTGATCTTGGCGCCGGTCGGTACACTGACGCAGATCAACTGCCCCTCGGCGCGGGTCAGTGTCTCTTTGAGCGTGGTCGTCTGCTGGTCCTGAACCGTGACGGTCTTCGTCACAGAGAGGTGCCCGTCGGAGGCCAGGCCGATCTTGTGTTGCCCGATGGACAGCCCGGTCAGGGCGAGGGGGCTCTTGCCCCGCTCATCCCCGTCGACGGTCACGGCGGCCCCGGGCGGCGTGGTCTCGACCCGGATATTGCCCGCAAGCGGTCGCAGGCGGTAGCTGAACAGTTGCTCATCCGTGGTGGTGTCGACGGCCATCGTCTCCGTCGTGATCGCGTGGCCCGGGAGCGTCAGCCGGACCTTATGCTCGCCTGTCTGGATGGACGCGATGTCCAGTGGGGTCACGCCTGCCGCGTCGCCATTGATGGCGACGCGTGCTCCGTCGGGCGCGGACACGATGCGGATGGCCCTGAGGTCCTTCTGAAGCTCGACGCTCAGTTCGGCCGTACGCTGACGCAGGATTCGGATGTCCCGCTTGGAGGGCTGGTAGCCTGTGAGCGCCAGGGACAACTCATGGTCGCCCGCGGGGACTTTCTTCGCGTCGAGGGGCGTCACGCCAAGCTCCTTCCCGTCCAGCGAGACCATGGCGCCCTGGGGAGCGGAGGCGACACGCAGGCCGCCGAAGGGTGGGATCTCCTTCAGTGCGACGCCGAGGGCCAGTGCGTCGGTCGGGGCCGCAAGGATCTCATGGGTCACAGGGAAGAAGTCGGCCTTCGCCACCGTGACCTTTGCGGAGTTCCCCGCTTTCAGCGGGACCGCGACCGGAGCCACCCCGGCCAGTTGCCCGTCGAGCAGGACAACGGAGTCTGCAGGCTGGGCGTTGACAATCAGCAGGGGCAATTGCGGGGTCTGTATGCGTGCGCCGGCGGCCGGCGGCAAGCCGACTAGCTGCCCCACGGTGATCTTGCCCTGCGGGTCGAGAGATGAAGCGAAGATGGCATGGCCATCGGGCTCAGAGGCGGTGCGGACCTGGCCGGTGAGCACGCCGGGGCGCAACTCCTGACGCGCGAGAGCGTCGCTCAGTCCGCCCGGGTCCTCAACGGCTGCTCGGAAGCCCACAGGATCGTAGACACCATAGTGGCCTTTGGGCGCGAGAACCCGCCCGCCCACGGGGAATAGCTGAATCGCCACGCCTTCGGGAGAGTCGATGATCGCCAACACGCGACCCGCTGCCGGAAGCAGCGAGACGGTCTCGGCTTCCAGCCGCGTGAGGAACTCGTCACCCGTCGCGACCAGGAAACCCATGCTTGGGCTCAGACCGCCCTCGAGCGTCAGCGTCTCGGCCACGACGATCTGGACGAATGGCGCCTTGACGGCGACCGGGTCGTCCACCAGGGACGACACGTTGGTCACGAGCCTGCCGTAGACGACGGCGTCGACTCCGAGCTTGTCGCCGAGGGCGCGGGCGGCGCCGGGCTTCTGGGCCAGGATGTCCAGCTCGGATTCCGCCAGGACCTGGGTAGGCTCCTCGCCGGCGATAACTTGTATCTGGGAGCCGGCCGACAGCGCCCGCCGCAAACGGTTGGATATGTCTGCCGCCGCTGTCTGAGTGCCCCCAATCGCGCGGAACTCCCCCACGGCGATGCGGACTCGTGGGGCGTCGAGACCGGGCCGGGGCGGCTCCGTGTCCTGTGCGTAAAGCAGAGCAACTGACCCGATCAGCAGGGACACTGTAAGTACTGTTCTCAGTCTCGGCACGGCAAGAGCGTGATTAGAGCGCACGCGTGTTCACCACTCTCCGGTTGCTGTCCTGCTGGGTGTGGCCGAAGCGCCGCTGCGGCGTTCGGGGAATGGAGTATAGGCTATTCCCCGTGGCGCCGCCGAATCCTGCCTGTGAGGGGCGGGTAGGCGATGTCGCGGGTTAGTATCCCCGTTTACCCCTCGCTTCATCGATCATCCGGTTCATCTGGCCCTGAGTGCCGCCGCCGGTCCGCGTGGCCCGGCTCGCCGGGTCATTGCCTTGCGGGGGCTTGTCGAGGAACGGGCTTCCCTGGTCGTGGCGGTAGGTCGGCAGGCTGATATCGCCGGTGCCCAGTCCCTGTCCGCTCATCATCCCGCCTGCCTTGACCTTCGTGTTCACCCAGACCCCACTGCCGCGGTCGGGCTGGACATCCTGCACATACAGCATGTACTCGCCGGGAGGCGGGCCATTGAACACGTACCCGCCCAGCGAGTCCGTACTCGTACGGTACAGTTGGGCCTCGCCGTCCATCCGGGTGAGGATGACGGGCACGCCCGGCACCGGCTCGTCCTGCTGTCCGGTCATCATGCCGAAAGTGATCTGGTTGACCGGACGCGTGGCATTCCCGGAGACAGTTCCGGTGCGCAGGAACGTGCCTACGAAGATCGCGATCAGTAGGCCCATATAAACCGTGGCCGGGGTGAGGTTCTTTGAGACGAACGCCGCGCCGACCAGTGCGCCGATGAGCCCGAGAACCGCGCCGCCACCGATCAGTGCCGAGAAGTGAACTCCCGTCGCGGGCAGTATGCCGAGCTTCGTGTAGAACAGCGCCCCGGCAGCGCCACTGAAGGCGGCTATCGCGGTAGTGATGCCCAGGGACGACGTCTTGCCGTGCAAGCCCCCCGAGTAGCCCAAGACGAGATACAGCAGGCCGTGTATTGTGTAGATGAGAGCGATGTACCGGGTCTGCTTGAACTCCGCGAGGATATATGGCCCCGCCAGGGCGGGCAGGATGGCGCTGCACAGGATGACGGTGCCGATGCCAAGGGCTGCCGGGAGGATCAGGCTGCTTTCCTCGGCGGGCCCGGGCTTTCGCGGGTCGGTTCGCGCCATGAGATCCACCTCGCGTCCGTGCCGTCGGCAGGACTGCGGCAGGCCATGCTCCGACACGGCTCCATTCGCGCCGCCGGCTCACGCGGGTTCGCGGTGACCGTAGTCGTAGTACAGGGTGCGCCAGAAGACAAACGCCGTGATCATGAAGATAGCTCCGGGGGCCGGCCCGTCCGCCATCCACGCCAGGATCGGCGTCCCCAGCATGTTGTGCACGGCCAGGAAGTACGCGTAGGCGGCGCTCCCGATGGACACGGTGAAGGCAAACCACACGATCAGCAGCATCGGCGAGGGCGCAACCCAGCGACCGTCGCGGCGGCGCATCGCGTCCTTACTGTGTACGTCGTGCAGGAACTCGTGGAAGGTTCGGTCGGCCTGGTCCGGGTAGAAGGACCGGCGCTTGTGCACGTACAGGAAGAACAGGCCCAGGCCGATGATGACGCCCAGGGCCTTCATCGACAGCAGCGTCTGCCAGCCGCCCCAGCCAATGCGGTCGAAGGCCACATACAGGGGGCCCACTTCCTTGGCGAGGTCAGGGCTCCTGATATAGGTGCTGACGAGGTCGCACGCGTGCGCGAAAAGGATGAGCAGCATCCCGAGCCGCACTTCGGTTGTCGTGTCGGACGGCACAATGGCGTTTGGCAAGATTGCTACGTCGACCACCTTCGTAATAGGGTGCCGATGCCCGGCGTCGTTTCGGTCGGGACGAACCGGCGTTGCCCAGGTCCAGGGGACAAAGGGTCGGCCCCCTGGACCAAAGGTCAGATGCGAGCTTGAGCCGTTACGCTACTCCGTGGGCCAGGTGGTCGGCGTGTCGGTGGTGTCGATGAGGACGGTCTTGACGCGCGTGAACTCCTTCAGACCCTCAATGCCTGCCTCAAAGCCCAGCCCACTCACCTTGTAGCCACCGTAGGGCATCCACGGGCCGAAGATGTTGGTGCAGTTTACCCAGACGATACCGGCCTCAAGCCGGGCGGCCAGATTGTGGACGGCGCTGACGTCGCGCGTCCACAGGGCTGCCGCCAGACCGTAATCAGTGCCGTTGGCGATCTCGACGGCCTCATCCTCGTCCTTGAAGGTCGTGACCGAGAGAACCGGTCCGAAGATCTCCTCCTGGGCGATGGTCATGTCCGCCGTCACGTCGCCGAAGATCGTGGGACTCACATAGAACCCGTGGGCAAGAGCCGGATCGTCGGGGCCCGAGCCGCCTGTCAGGAGCGTGGCGCCCTCAGACTTCCCGGTGTCGATGTACGAGAGCACGGTGTCATACTGCTGCTTGGACGAGATCGGGCCGAGCTTGGTGGCCTCGTCGAAGGGGTCGCCGACCTTGAGGCTCTCGGCCAGCGGGATCAGCTTGGCGAGGAACTCGTCCTTGATGCTCTCATGTAGAAGCAAGCGGCTACCGGCGGTGCAGATCTGCCCGCAGTTCAGGAAGATCGTGCGGGCTGCGGCGGCAACGGCCATGTCCATGTCGGCGTCGGGCAGGACGATATTCGCTGTTTTGCCACCGAGTTCCAGCGTGACCTTGGCGATGTTGTTGATGGAGGCCTCGAGGATCTTGCGGCCCACGGCTGTGCTGCCCGTGAAGGTCACTTTGCCGACCAGCGGGTGACCGGCGAGACGGCTGCCCATGGCGCCGCCCTCACCCGTGATAACCTGCACGACACCCGGCGGGAACCCGACCTCTGTGGCGAGGCGACCCAGTTCCAGGGCTGTGGACGGGGATGATGACGCGGGCTTGAAGATGGTGCAGTTGCCGGCGGCCAGGGCCGGCGCGCCCTTCATGCCGATCATGACCACAGGGAAGTTCCACGGGGTGATGGACGCCACGACGCCGAAGGGCTCGTGGAGCGTGTACCCGAAGGTCTTCGCGGGCGTCACGAGACACTCGCCCTCAATCTTGTCCGCGATGCCCGCGTAGAAGCGGAAGATGTCGGCCGTCGCGGGCACGTCCCCCGAACTCTGATTGTACGGCTTGCCCATGTCCGCGGTTTCCATCCGGGCGATGTCATCCGCGCACTCGTCGATGGCATCGGCGAGTTTGAACATGAGCTTGGCCCGGTCGGCGGGGTGAATCTCCCGCCAGGTCTCGTAGTACGCCTTGTGCGCGGCCTCGACAGCCCGGTCGACGTCTTCCACCGTGGCCGAGGGGACCTGGCAGATTACCTCGCCGCTATGGGGATTGAGATTGTCCGACCACTCCCCTGAACCGGCTTCGACCCACTCTCCGCCGATCAGCATTCTCTTCTGTTCCATGATCGCGGCCTCCCAGTGTTCGTCGCGAATAGGTAGCTATGTACTCAGGGCGAAAGGCGCCCGGTCTTGGTCGGTTGCGCGTTCATCTAGAGCGTCAGCGTCACCTTCGACACGCCCCGGGGCTTGTCCGGGTCGATGCCCTTGTGCAGGCCCAGATGCAGCGAGAAGAGCTGTCCCGCCACTACATCCACCATCGGCGCGAGCTCCTCGGGCATGTCCGGAAGCTGGAAGGAGATCGTGGCGCGCTCCAGCATTTGCGAGTTGTTGGAGATGACGATCGTCTCGGCTTCGCGCTGCTCAAGCGCCTGGGTGAGCTCGCTCATCGACTGCAGCGAGTTGCCGTTGGGCGCGAAGACGAAGCAGGGGAAACCAGGGCTGATGCTGGCGATGGGACCGTGCAGGAAGTCCGCGCCGCTGTACGGCGTCGGCACCACCTGGCAGCACTGGGCCAGCTTCAGCGCCATCTCGAGGGCCGAGCAGAAGCCCAACCCACGGGCCATGCACGCGCAGGATTCCATGTACCGGCCCGGGGAACATCGCCCGCCCACAGGGTCGCGAGTTGGTGCAGGACCGCGAGGGTCGTCGTGTACGTCTTGGTGGGCGTTACGCTGGACTCTTCCTTCGCGTGAGTGCACAGATGGTGGTCCGCGACCTCATGGATCGGTGCTGTGGGGCTGTTTGACAGGGCGCAGGTGATCGCCCCGCGCGCGCGTGCCGCCTCGAGGAACTCGATGACGCCGATCGACTCGCCGGACTGGGAGATGCCCATCACAAGCATGCCCCGGAAGTCGAAGGGCACGTCGTAGACATTCATCAGCGAGGTGGCCATC
>JALGSS010000164.1 GCA_029821745.1 Candidatus Zipacnadia bacterium | reverse complement strand
TCCATGACGTCGGGCTGGATGCCCTCTTCATACACGAGAAACACGAGCTTAAGCTTTTCCATGTCCGTATCCGTTCCTGGTTCGGCCTGCGCTATCTGAAGTTGCGGTCCCTGGAGTGTCGGGGCCTGCGCCGGATGTGTCTTGCGTTCGGCTGGCCCACACGTGCCCGGGGCAGCAGCCTTGCGGGTACCCAATTGCTCGCGGGCTGGGGCGACTTGTCATCCGGCGGCTTCTTCTCGGTCGAAGGCGCAGGTGCATCCCCGCCGGGCGGGTCCACGACCTTCGGCAGGCGCGCTGTGTCTTCGCCCGGGGCCTCACGCGCCGGATCCACCGGCGGCAAGGGTTCGGGCGGTGTCGCGGTAGGCGGCTCGTCGTCGTCCTCGTCTTCGTCTCGCTTCCCGAGGCCCGCCAGCTTTGTGAACCCTCGGCCCAGCCGCCCGAAGAAGTTGCCGATCTCATCGAAGATCGAGTACATGGACGGCACGACGAGCAGCGAGATGAGCGTCGACACCAGCAGGCCGAAGATAACGACCCAGGCCATCGGCGAGCGCCATTCACTGCCCTCATTCACCGCGAGGGCGGTGGGCGACATGCCCATGACCGTTGCCGCGGTCGTCATGAGAACCGGCTTCATCCGTGCCGGGCCCGCTTCGAGCAACGCACTCCGACGGTCCTTGCCACGGGCCCGCAGTGTGTTCGTGTAGTCGACCACGAGGATCGCGTTCTTGCCGACCAGACCGATCAGCATGATGAAGCCGATCATCGCGACAATGCTGATGTTGCTCCCCGTGAGGAACAGGCCCAGAATGCCGCCGCAGATGGCCATCGGCATGCACAGCAGAATGATCAGCGGCTGCAGAATCGAGTTATACAGCGCCGCGGTGACGATGTAGACAAGGAGGATCGCCAGGGCGAGAGCGCTGAACAGGAAGCCGAAGGATTCCCGCTGCATCTTCAGCGACCCGGCCCAGGCTTGGGAGACACCCGGGTAGTCCCAGCCGCGCATGATATCCCCGATCACCTTCTGGGCCGCGCCAGGGCTGAGCACGTCCGTGTCCAGGTACGCGCTCAGGGTCACGCTGCGTTGCCGGTTGAAGCGCTCGACGTTACTCGGGCCCGTTGACAGGTACACGCCGGCGACGTCGCGCAGGCGCACCGGCTGACCCATTGCGGTGACGCCGACGAACACGCTGGAAACGTCATGCACATTCTGCCGGTCGATCTCGGCGAACTGCACCCGCAGGTCGTACTCGTCGCCGCTCTCGCGGAACTGGGAGCTGGTGTCGCCGTCGATGGCCGTGCGCACGGCCATCCCAATCTGCGCGGCTGATAGCCCCAGGTCCGCCGCTCGCCTCCGGTCGATCTTGCAGTGGATCTCGGGGCGCCCGGCCTCGGATGAAAGCTCTACATACCGCAGACCGGGGAGCTTGGCGACTTCGGCGGCCAGGTACTCGGATGCCGCGAAGAGCTTGTCCTGATCCTCAGACACGAGCTTGAGCTCCACGTCCGCTCCGCCACCCGGGCCGCCGGAGGATGCGTTGACCTTCAGCATCACGTCCGGAAGGTCGGCCAGATCGCTGCGCAGGTCTTTGGCGAGCTGTTCGTCGGAGCGCTGCCCGGCATCGAGGCGGGCCCGGCGACGGTACATCGTGATGTTGATCTGCGCGTACTGCCCGCCACTGCCGCCGGCACCCATGAACCCGCTGCCCTGCGCGCCCACCATGGAGTTGATGTGCTCAATCTCCGGGTACTTGGACTTGTCGCTCAGGCGGGCCTCAATCTCCTGGGTGAGGGCATCCGTCGTCTCGATCCGGGTCCCGCTGGCGGCTTCCAGAGAGACCGTGACCTTGCCCTCGTCGGACACGGGGAAGAACTCGAAGCCAAGGCTCTTACCCGCAGTCGCGACGATGAGGACCAGAACCAGGTACGCGATCGTGACCGCAATGTAGGGGTGTGCGACGGCAGTGCGCAGGATCCTTGCGTAGCGGTGCTCGAGCCACGCATACGCGCCCTCCCACGCGTCCACGAACCGATGGTACAGGCCCTGCCTCTCGACGTCGGTCTTCTCGCGGCGCGTGTACCACCACGACGCGAGCATTGGTGTCATGGAGAACGAGATGAGAAGGGAGAAGAGCGTACAGGTTGCGGCGGTGATACCGAAGGCGAAGAAAAACTGCCCCACTATGCCGCCCATCAGCGCCACAGGGATGAACACGACGACGTCGACACTCGTGATGCCCAGGGCAGCGGCGCCGATCTCCGTGCGTCCATTGTACGCGGCCGCTTTCGGCTGTTCGCCCCGCCGTAGGTGGCGGTCGATGTTCTCCAGAACAACGATCGAGTCGTCAACCAGGATGCCTACGGAAAGCGAGAGCGCCAGCATGACCATGGTATTCAGGGAGAACCCCAGGGCCGTGCCGGTGATGAGGAAGGTGGAGATCATCGACGTCGGGATTGCGAGGGCGACGATGATCGTGCCGCGGAAGTTGTGGAGGAACAGGAAGACGACGAGGGCCGCGAGCAAGGCGCCGAACATCAGCGCGTCCAGCACGTCCTTGATCGACTCGCGCACCCGCTCGGACTCGTCTTCGGCGATGACCAGGCGGATGTCTGACGGCAGCTCACCCGTGCCCTGGGCGGTCTCAATGTCGCCGACCAGGCTGGACAACTCCTCGAGAGCGCCCTCAACGACCTTGACCGTGTTCGCGTCGCTCTGCTTGACGACGCCGACAGTGATCGAGTCCTGGCAGTCAACGCGGGCGAAGCGTGTGGGCTCCTCGACCGTGTCGACCACGTCGGCCAGCGTCGACAGGAGAACGAGGCCCCCTGCCGGCGTGTTGACCTGGATGTTCTTGATCTCATCGATGCTCTCAAACTCGCCCAGCACACGGACGGCGTAGTCGCGCATGCCCTCCTTGACGTTCCCGGCGGGCACGTCCAGGTTCTCGGCACTCAGTATCTGGGCAAGCTGAGAGATTGACAGACCGACCGCGTCGAGCCGGGCCTTATGCGCAAGGACCTGGATCTCGCGGATCTGGCCGCCGCTGACATTGATGGCCGCTACGCCGGGAACCTGGCCCAGCCGCGGCTTGATCTGGTCGTCCACGAGCTTGCGGAGATCGCGCGCCGAACGTTGACCCGTGACGCCTAGGGTGAGCACCGGGAAGGCCTTGAGGTCGATCTTGTACAGCGAAGGCTCGTCGGCATCCTCGGGGAAGCGCGCCCCGGCCCGGTTCATCGCGTCGCGAACGTCCGCAGCAGCCACATCAATATCGATCTCGTAGTCGAACAGAACGACCAGGCTCGCGATGTTCTCGTATGCCGTGCCGTTGATGTCGGTCACGCCGTTGATGACGCTGACTTCATCTTCGAGAGGCCTGAGGATGCGCTGCTCGATTTCCTCCGGGCCCGCGCCCGGGTACGGAACGGTGACGCTGACCACCGGGATCTCGACGTCCGGGTTCAGGTCCCAGGGCATGCGGTTGAGGCCCTCAAGCCCGAGGACGATGAACGCCAGGATCATCATGGAGATCGTGACGCGTCGATTGATTGCCAGTCTTGTTAGCCACATAGTTGGAGAGCTTTCACAAAGAGCGGGTGGTCGTCATCGGCCACCCGCTATCAGAGTCAGTCTGGGTTGCCGCCTTCGCGGTCATTGTGGGTGCAGGCTGTTGGGTCGTCAGTGACGGGCCTCGTGTGCGCCCGCCGCGGTGCCATGGGATCGAAGTCCCCGCGCAAGCCGGGATCTTCGTTCCCTCAGCGAGTCGGTCGTCCGCGTCTGCCCGCGCCCGATGACGGTCGGCGGGACTCACCTGCCGGCGCGCGTGGGGGTCCCTGCACGGCGGCTGGTTTCTTGGCCTCGTCCTTCGCATCCAGCGGCTCACTTGCGCGATCGCTCGGCTTCTCAGAGGGTCTCGGCTCCGCTGGTCGGGGCGCCCGCGCCCGAGTGGCCGGTGCCTTGGGCTGTTTCACCGGCACCGGCTTGACCTTCTGGCCTTCCGCAAGTCGCGTCTGGCCACCTACCACCAGTACATCGCGCGCCTTGACTCCTTCGACGATCTCCATCTGGCGGCTATTGGTCAGGCCAATCTTCACCTTGCGGATCTTCACGGTGCCATCGTCAACGACGTACGCCGTGTACTGACCGTCGCGCTCAACGAGTGCATCCCGCGTGACGACAATTGCGTCGGGCTTCTCGGACAGCACCATCCGAATGCGGGCGAACATGCCGGCCTTGATCAGTCCATCCGCATTGTCGATCTCCACCCGCGCGATGTAGGTGCGCTGGCCCTGGCGCGATTGCGGCGAGATATCCGTGATGCGCCCGAAGAACTCCATGCCCGGCAGGCCGTCAATCGTTACCGTACCGTCCATGCCGACATTCAGGCGGGCAACATCCAACTCACTGACCTCGCACTTCATGCGAATCGGGTCGTTGTTGACGATGCGCAAAACGGGATCATTGGAGCCGGCTCCCTCGCCGATGTCCACGTACCGTGCGGAGACGATCCCTGAGATTGGCGCGACAACCTTATACTTGGCCTCGGTCGTGCGCATGTAGTCGCTGTTCGCCGCCGCCTGCGCGACTCCCGCGCGCGCCGCCTTGACGCCCGCGAGGCTCACGTCGTACCGGCGCCTTGACGCCTCGGCCAGCCTCAACTGCTCCTGGGCCTGACGCAGGCCCACACGGGCTGATTCGATATCCCGCGCGGCAATCTCGATCTCGCGCCGTCCTACCTCGGCCAGGTCCAGTTGCGCCTGCGCCTGCTGGACTCCGAGCTCCGCCATCCTCTTCTGCTCAGAACGGGCACCCTCCCGGGCCAGACTCAGAGCGTCGCGTGCCTGGGAGACTGTCTGCTGCGCCACCTCGTACTGGGTCCGGTACTGATCCAGTGTCGCTTCAGGAACGGCCCCCTGCGAGTACAGGGTCTTGTAGCGGTCGTAATTCGTCTTCTTGAGCGACAGGTCGGCCTCGGCTTGACGGACTTGGGCTTCCGCCTGGGCGATCTCCTGGTTCCGCGCGCCCGCGAACACATCGCGCTGCTGCGACTGGGCGCTTGCGAGCCCAACCTCGGCCTGCGCGATCCGGCTCTCGACGTTTTCCTTCGTCAGCTTGTAGCCCTCTTCTGCCTTGCGCAACAGTTCCCTGGCCGCGGCCACGCCCTGCTCCGCCTGCCGGATGCCGATGGTCGTCTGCCGGTCGGTGAGCTCGGAGGTCTTGACCGCCTGGTTGAGCTGGGCGCCGGCACTGTCGACCCCGCGTTCCGCTTGGATCCGCCGCTTCGACACCAGAGACGTATCGAGCCGGATCAGCGCGTCGCCGCGTTCCACTCGGTCGCCCACGTCCACGAGGGTCTGGATGACCTTGCCGCCGACCTCGGGGTTCACATCAACTTCCTCGTAGGCGGCGCAGGTGCCGGTGAACTCCAGCTCCTCAGTGATCGACTGGCGCGTGACGGTGATTGTCGACACCGGAGACGCGCTGTCCAGAGCACTCGCCTGTGCCTGTGCGCCGGCCTCTTCATTGCCTCTGCCGCAACCCCCCGCGCACACCACGAGCAGTGCCACACCCACGCCGGCCGACAGGAGGATGAGAGCCTGCCGGAATGGTCGCGCGCTGGTTGGGATCGATCGGGTTCTCATTCGAGCTTCCCTCTTTCCTCTCACTGTTCGTTGCCGGTCCACAAGCCCACTGCCGACCGCAACTGTGCAACGGAGGAGTACAGACTGTACTGAGAGTTGGCGCGCTCAGCCTGAGCTGCCGCCAGAGCCGTCTGGGCGTCGAGCACCTCGACCCCCAGCGCCAGCCCATTCTGGTAGCGCACTCTCGCGATGCGGAGCCGCTCCTGTGCCTCAACGACGCCCTGCTGAGCCACCTTCAGCCGTTCCACCGCGTCGTCCAGGGCGAGGGCGGCCTGCGTTACCTCCAGGGCAATCTCCTGTTTCTGCTTCTCAAGCTCCAGATTCGCCGCGTCCACCTGAGCCTTCGCCTTCTGGACTTCCGTCTTTTCCAGCTTGGCGTCGAGGATCGGCTTCTGCGCCGCGATGGCAATCTGCCATGACCACGGTTCCGAGCCGAAGGACTCTCCAGCGTGGTTCAGACCGCCGACCAGGCTGACGGAGACATTCCGTGACGCGAAAGCCAGGCGCAAATTGGCTTTCGCCAGCGCGATGCCCGCCTGAGTCATGCGGATCTCGGGCCGGTCCTTCCAGGCACGCTCGACCAGATCGGTCCGCGTTCCCGGCGGGACCACCGGCGGCTCGCCATCAATGACGCCAATGGGCTCGTCCTGTGACAGGGTCAAGAGACGGCGAAGCGCAGCGATCGCCTGCTCCACACCCGTGCGGGCGGAGATGACGGCCCCCTGCGCATTCGCGAGCTCTGTCTCTGCCTGGACGACCTCGAACTGCGCGACGATTCCAACGTCCCTGAGCTTTTTGGTCTGATCCAGGTGGGCCGCGACTGCTTCGGTGCGCTGCTCGGTCACGGCGGCCAACTGCTGGGCCAGTAGGATCTGGTAGACCGTCTGCCTGGCGGCCAGATCAAGCGCTCTCTCAACGACCGCCTTGCTCAGCTTGCGGGTCTCAAGGGCACGCATGGCCACTGTCTGCGCCCGCTCGATTCTCCCGTTCGTGTACAACGGCTTCACGAGCTCCAGGCTCTGCTGCCGGATGTCGGGGTCGCCGAGCTTCACCTCGGTCACCTGACCGTTCGCGCCGGGAAAGCCGGCGGTGGCCACCGGTCCGCGTCGCCCGTACGTGGCCGAGGCCGTCAACTGGAAGTCATCGAGGCCGAAGGTCTGTCGAAGCTGCGCTTCTGCTTCCCTGACGTTCGCCGCCGTGATCTGCAGGTCAATGCTGTTCTCAACCGCAACCGCAGCCGCCGATCCGGGAGTAAAGGTCTTCGCGGTGCCCTGGGACAATGCGAGAGCAGCGCTGGGTGCCACGGTGGGCACAGCGGCCCTGTATGCAGGCGGTGTCGCAGCCGTCGGAACGGCAGCGGGCCGTGTCACAGGCACGGGGATGGGAGTCACTGTTGTCTGCGTGGAGGGTCCGATGACGGTGCGCGGCGCGGGAGTTGCGGGGGCAACCACCGTCTGCCCGTCTCCCGCACCGGCGGGACCGGGGGTTTGCGCAGTCTGCCTGATCTGCGTGATCTGTCCGGCCGGGGCGATGACAGCTCGCGCACCCACGGTGGGCGGCACAGTAGCCATCGGAACGGGCCGTGGTGTCGTGACCGGCTGCTGCGCGAGTGGTCGCACGGTGCCAATCCCGACCGTTTGCGGGCGCGTGCGTGGCGCCATGCTCACGCGCATCTGTGGTGAAGTCGTTCGCGGGCCGATGACGGCGCGGCCGGAACTCGTTGGGGTCGAGGGGGCCCCGGTGATCGTCGGGGTCGCGACGATACCCACGGGCGGCTGCGACGTCGCCGCCGGGGCAGTCGCCACCGGCGACAGCACGATCGGGCCGACCTCGCTCAGTGTCCCGGTCCCGGGCATCGGTGCCGGAACGAGTGTCGTCGTAATCACGGCTCTGGTTCCCGGTTCTCTGGGGGCAGGCTTGGCGGCGACTTCCACCGACTCACGGACGACCTGCGGCGGCGTATCGGTGCGCTCCGCACGCCGAAGGCCGGCCGCCCAAACGCTCGCGTTGGCTACAAGCGCGCATGCAAACAATAGGATCAATCCGCGTGGGCGTCGAACGCCACGCCGGACCGTCCCAGGCCTGCGACATCCCTCCGACAGCGGGTGCACTATCACAGTATTCACTTACCCATCCTCGCCCTCAAGCTCAGACTCGGCAGCGTCGCCGTTCTCGCCCGCCACCGACTCCAGGAACGGCGCGAGCCCTTCCGCGAACGCCTGCAAGTCTTGAAGTTTCGCGAAAGTCACAGCAAGACCTCCCGGATGCGCGAAAACAAGAAGCTTTGTTCCGGGCAAAATACCCATCTTCTCACGGACGCTGGCCGGGATGACTATCTGCCCGCGTTCGCCGACCGTTGCCGCTCCGTGGAACGCTTCCTCTACCGCGGCGAGCTTCATATACAGTGGCCTCCTACGTGTGTAGCCGCGATCTGTGATATGTATGAATCACATGATCCAATTCAGCCATTACATCTCCGTCTGCGGATAGGCCCCCGTGATGGCCCACAACGCCCCTGAGAGCCCATATGAGGGGAAGTGACCGAAGTCCGATGCATGCACCCGAGACGATGCACGGGCTCTGCCGGGACAGAGGCCAGACCGCAGCCAACTAACCCTCTCAGAGCATCATCGTCTAGTCACGAGCCCATTCGAATCGTTCATGTGCGGTGGAGCATTTTTACATGACTAAAGACTTTAATAGGTTTTACATGCTTAGAATGATATCGCATACTCCGCGCACGAGGTGCGAGGTCCACGGGGCGGTCATCTTACCCGTCGCGGTGACTCCTGCGGTCAGCCGCAATTGCGCTCAGCACCGACCTGCGCAGGCATCGCGCTAGGCGCACTAGTCTTTTGCTCATATTTCGCGCAATGCAATTGAACCCAAAGTACACCCCGCTATACTAAGAACCATTGAACTGATGTCCGAATGGTCACAGCGGGATTGAACGGTAAGCGTGAGACACAGCACAAGACAACGCAACTCAGGGCTCACGCTCATCGAGACGACCATTCTGCTTGGTCTCATCCTGATGTGCGTTGGTGGTTTCGCGGGGAAGGCAGTCCCCGCGGTTTCGAAGGCTCTGGCGGCCGGCGGGTCCGTGTTCGACAGCGCCGGCAACGCGGGGGACACGACCGGAGACACCTACTGCCCGGACATGGATCACTCGGGCAAGCTTCGCAGCAGGGATTACGGATTGTCCGATCGGAGTGACGACAAATGGTGACACGCATTCTCCACCTGTTCCGCGACGAGGACGGTGGCATTCGCCCTGAAGCGACCCTCATGATCGCGGTCCTCACGGTGGGAACCGTGGGCGGCATTATCGGCCTGGCGGAGAACCTGAGCCGCTTCATCATCCACTAGCCCCAGTAAACTGACGCCAAGAACACATCAGCCGCCGGAGCCCTCTGCCCCGGCGGCTTTCTCATGTCCGGATTCCGGCGCTTCCTCGCTACCCGAGGGTCAGTTGCCCCTGGACCGGCGACTCCGGCTCGCCGCCCTCGCTCCCCTCGAGCATCGCCTTGAACTGCGTCTCGTCGAGAATGGGTACCCCGAGCTCGACGGCCTTGTCATGCTTGGAGCCGGGGCTGTCCCCAACGACCACGAAGTCCGTATTCTTGGACACGCTCGAGGTGACTCTCCCGCCCCGCCGCTCGATCTGCTCGGCTGCCTCATCGCGCGAGAAGCTCTCCAGAGCCCCGGTCACCACGAACTTCTTCCCCGCGAACTGTGGGTCCGCGCCGGCTTCCTCTCGCTCTTCGAAGCGGATCCCGTGGGCCAGCAGTTCTCTCACGACCGCGCGGTTGCTCTCCTCGGCGAAGAACTCTTGCACGCTCTGAGCGATCTCAGGCCCGACCTCGTGAAGCTGCTCCAGCGTCTCGATCGGCGCCGACATGATCGCATCGAGACTGCCCAGGCTGCCGGCCAGAACGTCGGCCACGTGCACCCCGACATGCGTGATGTTCAGGCCCACGAGGAACCGTGCGAGGGTGGTCGTCTTGCTGCCCTCGATGGCGTCCAGCAGGTTCTGCGCTGACTTCTCGCCCATGCGGTCCAGGCCCACCAACTGCTCGCGCGTCACGCGCTTCTCGCCGAGGCCCTCGATGTCGAGTGCGGATCTGGACGCGAAATGCTCCACGCGCCCCTCGATCTGCGCGGAGCAGTCCAGCGATGGGCAGCGTGTGATCGGCGTTCCGGGTTCACGCACGAGAGGCGTGTCGCAGACCGGGCAGCGTTCGGGGAGATGGTACGGCCGGGCATCCGCCGGGCGCTGCTCGGGGACGACCTTGACCACCTGCGGTATCACGTCGCCCGCGCGCTGGACGACAACCGCATCGCCGATGCGCACGTCCTTCCGGTCGATCTCGTCTTGATTGTGGAGGTTGGCGCGACTCACGGTGACGCCGCCGATCCCCACGGGCTGCAGGGCCGCGATCGGGGTCACGACGCCGGTGCGGCCGACACTGGCAAGGATGTCCAGCACC
>JALGSS010001112.1 GCA_029821745.1 Candidatus Zipacnadia bacterium | reverse complement strand
CGACATATCGCTGCCCGCCCCGACGAAGCTGGACAATGTTGTGGTCCAAGTCCAGCGGCACAACGATAACTACAAGCTCAGGAAAGTCACCGTCGAGGCATTGCAGGCCGGGCAGTATGTACTCGCGGGCGAGAATAGCGAGGGTTTTTGGGGCCCGACGGCGCAAAAGAGTTTCATACTGAAGATACCAGTGGATGTGACCACGCAGCAACTGCGCGTGCAGTTCCACGCGGCATCTATCGTCAGCATTCAGGAGATCGAACTGTTCGGAGAGCCCCAGAGCAACACGGGGCAAAGCGAGTACGACCTCGCCTTCAGCGATGCGACGGGCGCTCACGCGAGCCAATCGGACGCCGACGGCGACGGTGTGAAGGAGACTGTGCTTGAGAATCCCTTCGTGCGCTTGATTTTCGAGACAGACGGCGGGGTCTGCCGCAGTATGGTGCTCAAGAGCACCGGTAGCGAGTTCGTAGGTGGCGACGGGCGCTACGGATTGCTGCGAGATCAGCTCTGGTCGCCCAAATATTCATTCGGAAGTCGCCCCTACGCGGTCACGACGGGCGAGGATGCGGAAGGCGCGTGGGTCGAGCTGAAAGCGCAAGGCGTCGGTGGTATGCTCTCCTTTACACAGATCACCAAGCGCGTCCAACTGCGCCCCGACAGTCGTGAGCGTTCACTACACGCTCCTCAATGACCCCAACTCGCAGACGGACTACGAGTACGGGCTGTGGTCGCACCATTTCCTGGGCGTCAAGGGCCAGGGCGCGACCTACTTCTTCCCGACCACCCGCGGGGTGGTCGAACAGAGGTACGCCGAGGGCGAGGCGATTGAGGAATGGTACCGTGATGTTGCGAGAGGCTGGGCGGCTTTCGTCGCCGACAACGGGGTCGGTCTCGCGGCCTCGGTCGACTACAAGTACCTGAACTGCTTCTACATGTGGGCCGGCAAGGGCGGCCTCACCCCGACCTTCGAGTGGCGCTACAACCGCCTGCCGATCAACGCCGGCGATGCATTCGAGACGGATGTCAAGCTGATCCCGCTGGAGGGTCTGCCCCGGGTGGATGGCGTGTTGGGCGAGGTCGTCGGCGCCATCGAGATTGAGCCCACGGCGACCCCTGCCGAGACCAAAATCGCCGTCAGGCTCCAGTGCCCTGACCCGGAAGCGTGGTACGGCGTGGACATCCGTGTCCGCGAGTTGCCCGACGGCGAGTGGAAGATCATCAACCAGCCCGCGAACATCGGAGAAGCATGGGCTGTCGGGCCGTCGATGTGGTACCACTTCGCGCCGGGAGCCTGGGTGGTCAACTGTGTGGTCAAGACTGAAGAGGGCGTCCTGGGTGAGTTCGAGCGCCCCGTGACCATCGGCGACGCCAAGCTCGCGTACCGCCTGGAGCCATTGGAGGAACGAGTCGGCGACAGTGGGGAGGCCGAAGGCAGTCAGTACGCCGGGCACGAGCTGTCCACGGAAGTCGAGACCCCGCACTTCAAGTGGGCCAAGCCATACTACAAGGGCAAGGTCAAGGCCCTCGTGCTCTGCGACGACCGCTACAGCCGCGAGGTGATTGAGCTCTGGCAGCGTCTCGAGATGGACTTCGAGTATGTGAAGTTCTACACCACTCTCAACAAGGAGTGGCTCTATCACGGCGACCGGTCCATCCTGACGCTCCAGGCCGCCCAGCGTCGCCTCACTGAGAAGCTACAGCAGGACTACGACGTCATCGTCCTGTCCGGTCTCAAGTGGGACCACCACTTCACTCCGGAACTCAGGCAGACCATCGCAGAGAAGGTGAAAGCCGGCACGGGCCTCGTCTACATCGAGCCCGACGGCACCACTGAAGCCGATGATCTGGAGGGTGTCTGCGGCGTGTCCGACGGCGACAAGAGGACCCTCTCAAGCTGGAGTACGTGGGAGCCCGCGGCAGAGCACTACATCACGAGCGGCCTGCCATGGGAGACGCTACCCCGAACCCGGCGAATGCCCATGCAGCAGCACCCGCAAGGCGAAGTTCTCGCGCGCCTGCCGGAGCAGGGCGATCAGCCGCTGATTGTGGCCGGCGCACTCGGAGACGGCCGAGTGGTCACGCTGACGTATGACACCCTGACCCACGTTCCCAGCTACCGGGGGTATGCAGCCCTGACTCCCGCCACCGGGGGTATGCAGCCCTGACTCCCGCCATCAGTTACCGGGGCAACTACAACCTTCGCCAGGAGATGGCTGCGGTAACATGGCACTACTGGGAGCACTGGTGGGCGCTGCTGACCCGCTGCGCCGTCTGGGCGTCGCAGAGAGACTCGGGTATCCGCTTTGAGGGCCTGGGTGTCAACCAGGCGAGCACGGCGCTGACCGGGCGCATTGTCGGCGACATCCCGACTGACACCACGCTCGAGGTGAGCTTCCGGGACCGGTTCTCGGCGCTCCTGGACCAGAAGTCCGTCCCGGCTTCAGAGAACCCCGCGGTCCCGCTCCCGGCGAACTTGCGCGCAGGTCGGTGCTTCGCGGACCTTGTCCTCCGTGACAAGAACGGCGCATCCATCGCGTGGGCGGCTGCCTCCTTCGACGGAGCAACAGCACCGGCATTGAAGCGAGTCTCTGTTGAGAAGCGCACCCTCATCGACACCGAGGGCCTGTGGTCTGAAGACCAGCCGTGGAAGCGCGTGTTCCGGTCAAAGGAGCCCTTCCGGCTCACCTGCGACGTGACCACGATCCAGCCTGTGACGGAGCCTCTCACCGTGCGCGCGGTGCTTTCAGACTGCCATGGGCGCGTGCTGTATGACGAGAGCAAGCCCGTGTCACCCAACTCGCCGCGAGCGACCTTCGAGGTGACACCGGCGGCACTGTACAACATCGGCCACCGCTGGGACGTGCAGTTGCGCGCGGGTGACCGCGTCTTCGACACCGACCACGCCGAGCTTATCGTGATCCCGCCACGCAACTGGGACCGGTTCACCTTCACCAGTTGGGGTGCGCAGTACCTATGGCGCTGCCAGTACCTGTTCGACTAC
>JALGSS010000005.1 GCA_029821745.1 Candidatus Zipacnadia bacterium | reverse complement strand
TTCTCGTGTTCTGGCACATCGGCTCCGAGGCCAGGAACAAAGGGTGAGAGACGATGCAGCGGCATGGCCAGGCGCGGAAGATGAAAGCAGTGGCAGTGATGATCTTCACGTTAGCGCTCGCGGCAGTCAATGCCCAGGCGGCGACGATCAACGTCCCCGCAGACTATGCCACGATCCAGCAGGCCATTGACGCTGCTGCCGCGTCCGGCGATACCATCCAGGTCGAGGCGGGCACCTACTACGAGAACCTGACGTGGGACACCAAGGATATCCAACTCATCGGCGCTGGCGCGAGTGTGTGTACGGTTGATGGCAACGCTCTGGGATCGTGTCTGCGCATGGACAACGTCCCCGTCAGCGCGCGCGTAGAGGGCTTCACCTTCACCAATGGGAACGCGGCCCACGGTGGCGGCATCTGCTCCCGCGCCTCCTCGCCAAGCATCACCGGTAACACCATCAGCGACAACACCGCAACGTATGGCGGCGGCATCTACTGCGAATACGCCGAGCCAATCATCACGGGCAACACTCTCAACGGCAACACAGCAGCGTATGGAGGCGGCATTCTCTGCGCCATCCTCGCCCGGCCGACCATCGACAACTGCACGATCAGCGGGAACAGCGCAAGCGACGGCGGCGGCGGCGGCATCTACTGCCACAACGCCGCGCCTACGATCAAGAACACTATCATCGCCTTCGCCACCGCGGGCGGCGGCATCTGCCAGTCTGACAGCGCCGTCACGGTGGAGTATACCAACGTCTACGGCAACATGTTCGGTCCCGTGGTGCTCAACTATATGGCGATGCCCGACCAGACCGGCTTGAACGGCAACATCAGCGAGGACCCGCTGTTCGCGGACGCTGCGGGCGGGGACTTCCATCTGAAGTCGAAGGGCGGTCGTTGGGATGGCGCGGCGTGGGTGCTGGACGCCGTTCACAGCCTCTGCGTCGACACCGGTAAGCCAGCCACGGCTTTCAGTAACGAGCCTGCGCCCAACGGCGGACGGGTCAATATGGGTCGCTGGGGCAACACCGACGAGGCCTCGAAATGGGTCAACCGCCTGCCGAGTGTGACCAGCGTCGGTATCACTCCCGACCCAGCATACACGTTTGACGTTCTGACCGCCACGCCCTCGGGCTGGTTCGACACCGACGGCGACCCGGAGGGCTACAGCTACGGATGGATGGTCAACAGCGGGCAGGTGGCCGGAGTCACAGGGCCCATACTCACCAGCGACCATTTCGCCAAAGGCGATGTGGTGGAGGTCTCCTGTCACCCCGACGACGGGACTGATCTGGGGACGCTCGTGAAAGCGCAGATCACCATCTCTAACACCACCCCGTCTGTCGTCTCGGTGGCGATCACGCCTGACCCGGCGGGAAGCAACGACGACCTGACCGCGGTTCCATCGGGCTGGAGCGATCCGGACGGTGATCCTGCGGACTACGACTACCAGTGGGCCAAGTGGAACTCAGGCACGAGTTCGTGGGACGACCTCTTCGGCGCCACCGGCGATACCTTGGCCTCGTCGAACTTCGTCCGGGGCGACTTGCTCCGTGTGACATGTTGGCCGGTCGATGGCGGTGCGCAAGGCACTCCGGTCACCGCCGAAGCCACAATCCAGAACTCGCAGCCACCTCAGCCGACCGTGACGATCACACCCGCAAATCCGACGACCAATGACTCCCTTCAGGCAAACGTCAGCGGCGGCGAGGACATCGACGGCGACACGGTGACCTTCACCTACCAGTGGCTCAAAGACGGGGCGCCCCAGCCTGGCCGCGTCTATCCGAAACTTGCGGCGAAGTGGACCAGCCCCGGCGAGGAATGGCTGTGCGCTGTCACGCCCAACGATGGCAGCGAAGACGGCACGTCCGGCGAGGACACGGTCACCATCGAGGGCAACGTCGCGCCGACTCAGCCGACCGTTACCATCAGTCCCGCGCGACCGATTGACGGCGACAGCTTGCGGGCCAACGTCGCCGACTGCACCGACGCCAACGGCGACGCGATTCGCTACACCTACGAGTGGTACAAGGACGAGACGCTTCAGCCAGGCCGAGGCTACGCGACGGTCGCAGCGAAGTGGACCGCGCCCGGTCAGGTCTGGCGCTGCGTGGTGACGCCGTCCGACGGCGCGGCCAGCGGCACGCCCGGCGAAGACACGGTCACGATCAACACCCCGCCGGCGACGCCAAGCCTGACGATCAATCCCGGCACTCCGACTCGAGATGCAGGACGGTGTCTGCTGGCCGCGCGTGGCCTGCCGGCGGACGACGGCGGGCCAGCGATGGACCTGCGTGGTGACCTCGAGCGACGGTGTCGAAGACGGGCCGACCGCAACTGCAAGCGTCGACATCGGCCTCGCGGTCACGCAACCGACGGTGGTGATCAGCCCGGCGAACCCGAGCGATCACACCAGCTTCGCCGCGACGGCCACGGGCAGCGTTTGCGCGAACGGCCGCGAGCCGATCTACGCGTACCAGTGGTACAAGAACGGTGTGCTGCAGGTCGGCGTGACCTGGCGAACGATTGCCGCATGGCGCACGCGCGCCGGCGACGTCTGGCGCTGCGTGGTGACGCCCAGCGACGGCGTAAGCGATGGTCCGGCCGGTGAGGCGACTGTGACGGTCCAACCCAACACGCCGCCCACCCAGCCGGCGGTGGTCATCACGCCCGCCGCCCCGACGAGCGACGACAGCTTCCGCGCCAGCGTTTTGAGTTGCATCGACGCCGACGGCGACCCGGTCGAACGGGGTGCTGCAGGTTGGCCTGACCTGGCGAACCATTGGTGCGACTCGCACGCGTGACGGCCAAACCTGGCGCTGCGTCGTCACGCCGAACGACGGTTTCGCCGACGGCCCGACCGGCGAAGCAAGTGTCACCGTCGGCGCGAAGGGCGCGGCGTTGGCGGTCAGTTCGGTGGCCGCGACGCCGACGGCTGCGGGCGCGGAGTTGACCTTCACGCTGTCGGCGGACGCGTCGGTTACGTGCGAGGTGCTGAACATCGCGGGCCGCGCGGTGCGGACCATCGTGGCGGACCGTCAGATGGACGAAGGCATCAATTCGCTGGCGTGGGACGGCCGAAACGCGGTGGGCCTGCGGGCCCCGGCGGGAACGTATCTGGTGCGGATCACGGCGAGCAACGCGTCCGGCGTCCGCTGCCAGGCGGTGGGAACGGTGCAACTGACGCGCTGACGAGACGCGTATTTGGCGAAATGCATCGGCCCCGCGACCGTCGCGGGGCCGATGCGCTACTCCAGCGAGGCCACGCAGCCGTGGGCCGCGATCCGAGCGAATGGCAGTCGGCCCCCCAAGCTCACATCTCCGCGCGCCCGCCCGACGACGATAGTAGGGCGTCTTGCCTTACAAGCTGAACACTCTCACTGCAGGTGGCATCGAGACGGGGGCAAGAGCACATCCGGTGATACGCGATGCCATCCTCTACCTGATGGCGGACGAGCGCGAGGCGACGGTCACTCAGGCGCATGAATGGCATCGTACTCATCTCCCGGGGCCGCCGAGATGGTCGCCGCGCACGTTGCAGGACCTCCAGACACGCCTGACCGGGGCCGGAAACAAGTGTGCTGTCCCCCGAACTGCCCGAGCTACAGATACACTTCCTGAGTCTTGGTACTAGAAATCCCACTTGAACTCGGGGTTCTGGTATTTCACCACCTGGATAATCCGAATGACCTCAAAAGCGTCGGCATTCGCGATGGGGAACGGCACGCCTTCGCGCAGAGTCCGGTAGAGATGCTGGGCGGTCTCAATCTCCACGTAGACCCACATGTTCGTGTCGGGCTCGACCATCTGCGTCTCGTCGCGCCACGGAAGATCCATATCGCTCCAGTGCCCACCGTTCAGGGGCGGGGAGTCCGTGCTGGCGGTCGCTCCGCAAAACTCAAAATCAGGGCCGAGGTAGCGCAGGCGTATCTGCTTCTGGTCCGGGCAGATCAGGCTCCCGCGGCTCCCGTAGACGGTGCAAAACGCCCCGGGTAAGGCCACGTTGTTGCTTATCTCCACATCGACGACGATCCCATTCTCGCCGGTCAGGACGATCTTGACGTGGGTCTCCGCATCGGCGATCGTGTTGACGGCCTTCAGGTTGCCCCAGATGTCCTTGACCGGACCGCCGATGAACTGCATGGCATGGTCGATTATATGGGAGCCCCAGTTGTTCAACTGCCCGCCACCGTACCGGAGGTAGGCCTGCCAGTCGGCCCGGCGAGAGAAGGCATGGTGACGACATAGCTTGACCTGTATGATGTCGCCGAGGATGCCGCTCCTGGCGATCCCCAAGATCTGCTGCATGGCCGGTTCGAACCGGTGATTGTGCAGGAAGAAGAGCTTCCCGGGGTAGTTCCGGTCGGCCTGGCGCAACTGCTCGATCTCGCAACAGAACATGGCAATGGGCTTCTCGAGCAGCACGGCCTTGCCGGCGGCGAGAGCCTGCAATGCGTTGGCCACATGCGTCAGTGAACGCGTGGCGATGATCACCAACTGGACGTTGGGGTCTGCCAACAGGTCCTCGGCATTGGTGTATCCGGCGCAACCATATTCCGCCACGAGTCTATCGACCTTGGGCTGTTCGACGTCGCAGCCCGCCACGACCTCGTACATATCGGTCTGAGCGGCAAAGTGCTTCACATGAACAAACCCGATGCGCCCGAGCCCCCAGGCTCCCAGCTTTATCGCTGACATGCCCAAATCTCCTTTGTACGAGAAGCTTCCTGGCGGACTACGTCACCATACTCCCACGCTGTGACCACCGTCGATGGGCTCGTGCTCATGCCGGGCTCCGTCTCCGCAGCGCTGCGGATGTGGTTTTCGGTATGGCCAGCAGGCCTTTCAGAGCACCACGCCCTGGCTCAGCAGGTGGTCTCGCAGCAGGCCGATCGGCAACTCCCGCGGAGGCAGTGCCTCCCGGACGCTGAGGGCCGCGGCGGTGCCGGCGGCCTGGCCCATGGCCATGCACGCCGGGATCATGCGCGCCGAGGCGCGGGCCTCATGCGTTCCGGAGAAGCAACGCCCGGCCACGAGCAGGTTCTCAACCTGCATCGGCACCAGACTGCGGTACGGGATGGCGTAGGACACGCCCGGCTGCAGCGGACGCCCCTCGTGCTCGGGCCTCTCGCCGGGCACAACACCGTGAGTGTCGATCCAGCAGGCGTAGCGGCAGATGCCGTCGTCGAAGTTGCGCCCTGCCATTACGTCGTCCAGCGTCAAGGTGTACTCGCCTCGGATGTAGCGCGTCTCGCGCACGCCCAGCAGGGAAGCCGTGGCGGCGAGGCTGGCGCTTTCCCAGCCGGGGACGCGCTCCTTCATGAAATGCAGGTTGCGCCAAATCTCGCGCCTCGCCTCGATCGCTACCCGGGTGATGTCGCGAGCGTTCGTGCCGTCCACACCGTGGGCGTGGGACGAATTGAAGTAGGTTTCGTCCTCCCGCAACAGGTTGTCCGTACCACGGTGGACGCGGTCGGGGGCGATCCCATTCGCCGACCTGAGACGCCGGGCTTCATCCGTCAGCTCGGCAAAGTGGGCGGCAGTATATGCTCTGGACTGGGCGAAATCGAGATTGTGGACCGCGCTCAGCAAACCCATAGGCTGCATCAGCCCATCGGTTTCCCGCCCCTTCCCGCACGGAGCGCCCGCGCGTGCTGCGACGTCGGCGTCGCCCGTGCCGTCCACGACACAGCGGGCAAGCACGGCCTGCCTCCCGCTCTTGTTCTCGATGACGATACCGCGCAACTCATTGCCCTGCATGACGACGTCGGTCACGAGTGTCTGGAGAAGTACCTCGACGCCGGCTTGCTCGATCATCTCGTCGAGGAGCACCTTCAGCGCCTCAGGATCGAAGGGCACCCAGTAGCGGTCGGGAACATCGTGTGGACACGGGGCGGGCAGGTGCGCTGCGTCCCTCTGGACGAGGGTCTCGACCACCTCCCACGGAATGCCGCGGAGGATGATTTCCTGTTGGTCGTGGTACGGCCCCAAGCGGTTCATCATGCCGCTTGTGGCCTGACCGCCGAGGCAGAGCTGGCTCTCGAGGAGCATGACGCTGGCGCCCATCCGTGCGGCGGCCAACGCCGCTCCGACCCCGGCCGGGCCGCCGCCGCACACGGCCACGTCCACATCAGCGCACACGGGGATCTGCCGGGAATCCTCTGTCAGCGTTCGTGTCACGTGTGTCCTCCTTGCTGTCCCTAACGAGAACCTGTATCGACTGGGGCCGCGAGTGTCCGCGGCCCTGCAGAGCAAGGCTTGCGTCCCACGCAATACCCATCACTCAACACGACCCATTGTCCGCTTGGGTCGTACTTTCCTCCTTGGTCACAACTGCTCGTGTGCTTCTCGCTCTGCTCACCCTTCCCCCTGCGCAGCGTGAGAGGCCAAAGTACCACATAGGAACTGGTATCACTTGTTGGGGCAGGTCGCGGGCCATTGTCCATCCCACTGAGTCGATGCCTCTCCACCGCCTCCTGCCCACGCGTCGCGCGCCAGGCATGCTATTGCCCCAGGTTTCACCCAGCCCTTCTCGCCTTCACGGCGGCTCGCTGCGCCCACAGAGCGCTCGCCAGCGCACCGTTCGTCAAGCCAACCGTGACCGATCACCAGCCGCCATCGGATATCCCTCAAACGATAGCCGTCATGGGGCGTCCCCGTGCGCGATTCTGTACTAGGGTGTCCCTGTTGATATGGGTAATCTCGGTCAGAAGGACTCCACCCCCATCGCGGCAAACATCTCAGGCAGAGGTGATCTTCATGAGACCCGCTGTCGCCGGTCCGGTCATCATGGTCTGCCTGTTGCTGGCTGCCGCGTCTGCGGCAGCCGACCCGGTCGTCGAATGTCACGCGGAGGGGGCTACGCTGAGCAACGCCGCGATGCGCTGCGAGTTCTCGTCGGCGGACGGTCGCTGGCGCATGGCCCGGCTGTCAAGGGCCGACGGGTCGGCGGCGTTGGCGTTGGACGCCGACCCCATCGGCATCGTCATCTACGAGGGAGCGGAACTGACGGCGGCTGACTTCGCGCGGCAGGGAGCGCCGGAGCCCGGGGCTGAGCCCGGTTCGCTCGTCGTGACGCTCGCCTGCGCGGACCCGCCTGTCACTGCGGAGCTGCGCTACTGGCTGACGGGCGACGCCCCCTACCTGCGCAAGGCGATCAGCTTCCCCGGGAAGCAGGACGTGGTCATTGACGAGCTGCGGGTCCTGACCGCGCGCACGGACCTGCCGCTCGCTGGCGGCGGCAAGGGATTACCGGTCTCCGTCGGGGACGCGTGGTGGTTCGGCGTCGAGTACCCCGCGTTCTTCGCGGTGCTATCGGACGGTGGGTTCGCACTCAAGCACTACCCCGGCCGGGCGCCGGACGGGGAGTGGTCGAGCAGGACGATGGTCTGCGGCGTGTCACCAGCGGGCCTCTCGTTGGACCTGGCCTTCGACGACTACGTCACCTCCATCAAGCGCCCCTCGCGCAGCTTCCTGCAGTATAACTCCTGGTATGATGTGCGCGATACGGAGATGACGCTCGAGCATTTCGACAAGACCGCGACTGCATACGAGGAGAACATGCTCGAGCCGTATGGCCTGCACATGGACTCCTATCAGCCTGACGATGGCTGGCAGAACAAGCAGTCGGTGTGGGGGGTGCGCGAGGACATCTACCCGGACGGCTTCGCGCCGCTGGCGGCGGTGATCGAGGGGCACGGCTCGCGCATGGGCCTGTGGCTGTCGCTCTTCGGCGTGAAGCTCGACATCGGCTGGGCGCGCGACAACGGCTACGAGGTATCCAGTGGCGGCGGCTCCTACTGCCTGGCCGGACCGAAGAGCTTCGCGGCGACGCGCGAGGCGACTCGGCAACTCATCGAGGACGGGAACCTGCTTTACTACAAGCACGACTTCAACTCCCTGCACTGCTCGGCCGAGGGCCACGGTCACCTGCCCACCGACCGCCACGGTTACGAGGCGAACCTGGACGCGGAGCTTGACCTGCTGGCCTTCGAGCGCGAGTTGCAGCCCGACATCCTCCTCAACGTGACCTCGAACGTGTGGCTCTCTCCGTGGTGGCTCCAGCACGCGGACACCATCTGGATGTGCGCCTCGGACTTCGGCTTCGACCGGACCTTCCCGCAGCTTTCGCGGCGCGAGTGGGCGATGAGCTACCGCGACGCGCACTTCCATCGCGTCTACCAGGAGCAACACAATCCGACGCCGCTCTCGGCGCTGATGACTCACGGGATCATCAAGGGCAACCGCAACCGCCTGGGCGGGCCGGACGAGACTTTGCGCGAATGGGCCGACTACGTGGCCATGTACTACGGGCGAGGCGTGCTGCTGAAGGAACTCTATGTCTCGCCCGGGCTGCTCAGTGAGGAGCAGTGGCGGGCGCTGGGGAGCACCACCCGCTGGGCCACCGACAACTGGCGCACGCTGGAGCACACGCGGGTGTTCGGCGGCTCGCCCCGCTCGGGTGAGCCCTACGGTTACGCGCACTGGGACGGGGATCGCGCCATCATTGCCCTGCGCAACCCGAGCTACCAGGCGATGACCATCCGCGTTCCGGTGGATCAGACCGTGGGCTTCCGCGGACCGGCGGACACGTCCTTCGCTGCCCGCGAGGTCTACCCGGCGCACCGTCCGCTGCCCGGTGACCTCGCAGCCGGGGCCGAGAACCCGCTGACCCTCCCCCCCTGCTCAGTGACGCTGCTCGAACTGCGTCCCGAGGCTGACTGGCCGACGGCTGCGCCTGCGTCGGCGGCCATGCCCGATGGACTGGCGGACCTGCAGGCACCAGGGCGCGTCGGCGGAGACTACGAGGGGCGGCAGACGCTGAACGTGTCGTTGCCTGCGATCGCGGGCCCCCTGACGCGGCTGGACCTCTACGTGATCGTGCGAGGTGCGAGCCTCAAGGAGCCCATCGCGGCGACCAGGATCAATGGCGACGCAGCGCCCGTGCGCGTGGCTCAGGGCGAGGAGTGGGTCATCCACTCGCACGACCTCCTCCCTCACCTCGGCCGGCCGGTCGAGTACGAGGCAGTCTTCGCCGCGCCCGGCGACCAGCCTTTCGTCGACCCGCGCCGGCGTGGCTGGTGGGCGAATCGGGCGAGCGCTCGGACGCGGACCCTTACGCGGAGGAGCATCTGCCGTGGGCCATTGGGCAGGGCTGCTCGGCTTGGTCAGTGCAGCTTTTGCCAGAGACGGAACTGCCTCGCCCAGACCGCCCTACCATAGCCGTCGCCGACCTCGCAGGCATCACGGCTGCGAAGCTGCGATTCGAGGTCTTCGACGTCAACCCGGAGGCGAAGTACCAGGGCAAGCAGGTGCTGCTCAACGGGCAGTCGCTGGGCGAGGTCCCAGCGAACAGAGGCAACCGGGCCGCCTGGCAGGAGCAGATACTGGACGTCCCGGCCGAGCAACTGGGCGGGCTCAGTCTGGCGAACACGCTGGCTTTCACCAACGCGGGCGGCGACTGCTACAAGGTGCGCGGCATGGCGCTGGCGGTGCAGCGAGCGGACGGCCTGTGGGTGACCACCGACTTCGCCGACCGGGTGCTGTGCAGTGTGAGTGGCTGGCTCTACGCCGAGGGCGAGTTCTTCGCGGCCGACCGCTCGGCGGAGGTCGAGCTCTCGTTGCCGGGACCGTGAACGGCGACGGCAAACCACCGGGACACCGATGCTCTTGCCCCCGTCTTGATACCACCTGCAGTGAGAGTGTTCAGCCTGTGAGGCAGACTTCCTGCCGTCGTCGCTGTGTCGCTGTTGCCTTGCCGTTGGTGCCGTGGTTCCGAAGGTCCTCGGTGTTTCAATCCACGCCCCCGTGCGGGGGGCGACCCTGCACCTGGACACCGAGCCGGGTGACCCGACGTTTCAATCCACGCCCCCGTGCGGGGGGCGACGGTGGAGGCCTGTCCGGCCTTGGCCTGCGGCCCGCGTTTCAATCCACGCCCCCGTGCGGGGGGCGACCTCTTCGGGCGTGTCAAAAGCCCACGCCTCCCGGTTTCAATCCACGCCCCCGTGCGGGGGGCGACCTCGATGGCTCAAACTCCGCGACTGGATAGGTGAGTTTCAATCCACGCCCCCGTGCGGGGGGCGACCACGCCATTGGTGTTCCAGAGCGCGGGCGCCTCGTTTCAATCCACGCCCCCGTGCGGGGGGCGACTCTTAGCAGCCTCACAGGCAGCCCAGGGGCCGAGTTTCAATCCACGCCCCCGTGCGGGGGGCGACATCTCTGTAAGGAGGTCCCCCGCGCGCCCGCGGCGTTTCAATCCACGCCCCCGTGCGGGGGGCGACCGTGGATAACGAGGAAGTGCACTGGGTACTTGACGTTTCAATCCACGCCCCCGTGCGGGGGGCGACGCCCAGCCCCGTCAGGGGAGTGCTCAGGATCCGCGTTTCAATCCACGCCCCCGTGCGGGGGGCGACTATGGGCGGGACTGACCCTTATACAATTCTACCGTTTCAATCCACGCCCCCGTGCGGGGGGCGACGCCAGGCCAAGGCGAGCAGGCGGCCGATGACGTAGTTTCAATCCACGCCCCCGTGCGGGGGGCGACGCTGAGCCGCTCCACCTGGCGCCCGACAACCACGTGTTTCAATCCACGCCCCCGTGCGGGGGGCGACGCGGATGATTGCGAGCATATCGTGGTCAAACCGGAGTTTCAATCCACGCCCCCGTGCGGGGGGCGACGCAGGCTCGCCGATCCGACGGCCCCTGCCGTCGAGTTTCAATCCACGCCCCCGTGCGGGGGGCGACTTGCCTTCGATGGCGGCGGCACAGAACAGGTAATGTTTCAATCCACGCCCCCGTGCGGGGGGCGACTTGCCTTCGATGGCGGCGGCACAGAACAGGTAATGTTTCAATCCACGCCCCCGTGCGGGGGGCGACTTCAGCCCCCTCGCCTCGTGCGACGCGGGTGTGGTTTCAATCCACGCCCCCGTGCGGGGGGCGACGCGCCTCCAGGTCGTCGCCATCATACACCTCCCTGTTTCAATCCACGCCCCCGTGCGGGGGGCGACGACAGGCCATAGACGGTGGTGAGACCATCTAGGTGTTTCAATCCACGCCCCCGTGCGGGGGGCGACGAAGTACTGGCCCTGCGTACTCAGATAGCCGTAGTTTCAATCCACGCCCCCGTGCGGGGGGCGACTTGCCGCCTGCGCCCGTGCTTTCTGTGCGCCCGTGTTTCAATCCACGCCCCCGTGCGGGGGGCGACCACGTACGGGGCCTGCGGCATACGAATCGACGGGTTTCAATCCACGCCCCCGTGCGGGGGGCGACCGGTGCTAAGTATACCACAGCGGGTAACCCCGCGTTTCAATCCACGCCCCCGTGCGGGGGGCGACGGTACAGCTACGGAGGTACGGCAGTACTACTAGTTTCAATCCACGCCCCCGTGCGGGGGGCGACCAGCGCACCCAGGAGCCTCCCACCAATCCGCCGGTTTCAATCCACGCCCCCGTGCGGGGGGCGACCCAGCGGCCGGGCGGGCCGGGCGAAATCACGGAGGTTTCAATCCACGCCCCCGTGCGGGGGGCGACCACCGGAGGGCATTGAGCTTGTTGAGGCATACCCGGTTTCAATCCACGCCCCCGTGCGGGGGGCGACGTGGTCAAGTGGCAAGTCCTCGAGCGCACTGACAAGTTTCAATCCACGCCCCCGTGCGGGGGGCGACGGCTTGTCGGGCCTCCTCGGAGGTCGGCCTAGGCCGTTTCAATCCACGCCCCCGTGCGGGGGGCGACGCCGCCAGTGCCGCGACCGCCTCCTCGTCGATGACGTTTCAATCCACGCCCCCGTGCGGGGGGCGACCCGAGGCGCTGCTGACGGAGGCCGCGACCGTGGAGGTTTCAATCCACGCCCCCGTGCGGGGGGCGACACGCCACGGTAGTCCACCTGGTCGGCCCCGAAGAAGTTTCAATCCACGCCCCCGTGCGGGGGGCGACCCACCGTGTCGTGCGTCTCGAACTCCAGCGGCGTGTTTCAATCCACGCCCCCGTGCGGGGGGCGACGCAGATGCACGCGGATGTGGATAACCTCTATCTGGTTTCAATCCACGCCCCCGTGCGGGGGGCGACCCTGCCCGATGCTGGCAGGTAAGGCCGTAAGACTCGTTTCAATCCACGCCCCCGTGCGGGGGGCGACTCGCATGGGCAACGCAGGCGCGGGTGGATGATCTGTTTCAATCCACGCCCCCGTGCGGGGGGCGACGGCGGCCCGAGGTCCTGCCACTGACAGAGGAGGTTTCAATCCACGCCCCCGTGCGGGGGGCGACGTCAAGGAGGCGGCGGAGGCCCTGAGCGTCGCGGAGTTTCAATCCACGCCCCCGTGCGGGGGGCGACTTCGACCAATCGCGCGACAGCTCCGGGGACCGGGAGTTTCAATCCACGCCCCCGTGCGGGGGGCGACCCGCCGCCTCCAGCGCCTCCAGGCCGTCGGCGTCGTTTCAATCCACGCCCCCGTGCGGGGGGCGACAGGACCCCAAGCGATTTAAGGCGCCCGAAGCGAGTTTCAATCCACGCCCCCGTGCGGGGGGCGACTCAAGGGCCCCAGGCGATTTATGCCCCCCGGAGCGTTTCAATCCACGCCCCCGTGCGGGGGGCGACCCGGCGAATTTTTGGACCAGAAAGGTAGTGCTATGGTTTCAATCCACGCCCCCGTGCGGGGGGCGACAGCAGCCGACGCGGAATTCGCGGCTCTCCGAGTCGTTTCAATCCACGCCCCCGTGCGGGGGGCGACGCGGCTCTTGAGGACTTGGCGGGCGGTCTGGTCCCTGTTTCAATCCACGCCCCCGTGCGGGGGGCGACAATGCTGCGCTTAAGAGGTCGCCCAAACCTAGACGTTTCAATCCACGCCCCCGTGCGGGGGGCGACCCCGATGATACCGCCAGCCCCGCCCCGCACGATGTTTCAATCCACGCCCCCGTGCGGGGGGCGACGAATTCCGCGTCGGCTGCTTCGCGGATTGGGTGGTTTCAATCCACGCCCCCGTGCGGGGGGCGACTGCTGCGCTTAAGAGGTCGCCCAAACCTAGACAGTTTCAATCCACGCCCCCGTGCGGGGGGCGACTCGTGCAGGAAGCTGCTATCCTGGGCGTGGAGGTTTCAATCCACGCCCCCGTGCGGGGGGCGACCGAATCCGCTCTTCTTCGCGAAGTTGCATCCGACGTTTCAATCCACGCCCCCGTGCGGGGGGCGACTGGTGCGGGAACCGGCGATCTTGGGCGTGGAGGTTTCAATCCACGCCCCCGTGCGGGGGGCGACCGAGGGCTTCAAGTCGACGTTGACCTGGGGCAGCGTTTCAATCCACGCCCCCGTGCGGGGGGCGACAGACGCGGAGGAGGGCGACATGAGTTTTCTAGTAGTTTCAATCCACGCCCCCGTGCGGGGGGCGACGTTTGCCCATTTTGTTTCTCTCGTTGTAGAGCGGTTTCAATCCACGCCCCCGTGCGGGGGGCGACATCGTGGGATGATGCTTCTTCAGATGCCATACGGTTTCAATCCACGCCCCCGTGCGGGGGGCGACGGCGGCGCGATCGTCTGACGTCGGCGACGGGTTGCAGTTTCAATCCACGCCCCCGTGCGGGGGGCGACGCCCGGCCCCTGGGTAAGCAGGGGCCGGGTACAGTTTCAATCCACGCCCCCGTGCGGGGGGCGACCGGTTCCCATGTTCGCGGCATGACAGGCCATCAGGTTTCAATCCACGCCCCCGTGCGGGGGGCGACGGGCGACGGGGCTCCTGAGGTGGTCGTCTGCTGGGTTTCAATCCACGCCCCCGTGCGGGGGGCGACATCCACAGAAACCCCGGAGGCCAAGCCTGGTAAGGTTTCAATCCACGCCCCCGTGCGGGGGGCGACCGCATTCCTCCACGCCCAGGAGCCAAGGTTCCGGTTTCAATCCACGCCCCCGTGCGGGGGGCGACCAAGGGCCCCAGACGATTTAAGGCGCCCAGAACGTTTCAATCCACGCCCCCGTGCGGGGGGCGACTGCTGCGCTTAAGAGGTCGCCCAAACCTAGACAGTTTCAATCCACGCCCCCGTGCGGGGGGCGACATGCTGCGCTTAAGAGGTCGCCCAAACCTAGACAGTTTCAATCCACGCCCCCGTGCGGGGGGCGACACGGGAGGCGGCGAACATGGATAGTCACGATGTAGTTTCAATCCACGCCCCCGTGCGGGGGGCGACGGGGTTTCTGGAGGGCAACCTGGTTGCAGATTGGGTTTCAATCCACGCCCCCGTGCGGGGGGCGACGCAGGCAATCTTGGCGCATAACGAGGAGGTGCGCGTTTCAATCCACGCCCCCGTGCGGGGGGCGACGCGGACCACTGGCGGCCCGGAGACGCGCCTATCGTTTCAATCCACGCCCCCGTGCGGGGGGCGACGTGCAGATCGCCGCCGCCGTGGAATTCTGGGGCGTTTCAATCCACGCCCCCGTGCGGGGGGCGACGAGGGGGCTGACTGATGCGCTACAACCCGGTCGAGTTTCAATCCACGCCCCCGTGCGGGGGGCGACGGTTGGCTGCTTTGCGGATTGGGTAAATCGGGGCGTTTCAATCCACGCCCCCGTGCGGGGGGCGACATGTGCGGCATGCCCCTTGTGTGAGGGTACGGGCGTTTCAATCCACGCCCCCGTGCGGGGGGCGACTGTGCGGCATGCCCCTTGTGTGAGGGTACGGGCGTTTCAATCCACGCCCCCGTGCGAGGGGCGACCTTGATCGGGAAAGGTAGTGCTATGACGAGGGCGGTTTCAATCCACGCCCCCGTGCGGGGGGCGACGCAGCCAACCAGGAATTCGCGGTTTGCCGAATCGTTTCAATCCACGCCCCCGTGCGGGGGGCGACGCATATAAGGGCACAGGACAACACGACCATTGGGTTTCAATCCACGCCCCCGTGCGGGGGGCGACTGCGCGGCGAGCGCCTCCTCCACCTCGTTCGTCGGTTTCAATCCACGCCCCCGTGCGGGGGGCGACGCCGCCGCGTGTTTCGCGCAGGGCGCCGGGTGGGAGGTTTCAATCCACGCCCCCGTGCGGGGGGCGACGGCGCGAAGCGATGAGTCGTCAGAATGAGTCACGTTTCAATCCACGCCCCCGTGCGGGGGGCGACCTGCTTGACGCCCTCCGCGTCCCACACCGCAGAGTTTCAATCCACGCCCCCGTGCGGGGGGCGACCACGTAGCCTGTTCCCTCTTCCTCCTCGATCACGTTTCAATCCACGCCCCCGTGCGGGGGGCGACGCGACGACTCGTTGCTTTGTAGCGTGCACTTGTTGTTTCAATCCACGCCCCCGTGCGGGGGGCGACAAGCCCCTCCAGAAATTCCACGCCGTCCTCGCCGTTTCAATCCACGCCCCCGTGCGGGGGGCGACTAAGCCCCTCCAGAAATTCCACGCCGTCCTCGCCGTTTCAATCCACGCCCCCGTGCGGGGGGCGACAGGGGCGTCGTTGTCGTGCGGTCGTAGTTCGGCGTTTCAATCCACGCCCCCGTGCGGGGGGCGACGCAGCCGACGCGGAATTCGCGGCTGGAGGAATCGTTTCAATCCACGCCCCCGTGCGGGGGGCGACGCAGCCAACCAGGAATTCGCGGTTCTCCGAGTCGTTTCAATCCACGCCCCCGTGCGGGGGGCGACCTTGGGCGCTGGCGGAGGAATCTGCTGCGTCGGCGTTTCAATCCACGCCCCCGTGCGGGGGGCGACCCCTTGGCAGCCGGTCCCGGCGCGATCCGAGGGGTTTCAATCCACGCCCCCGTGCGGGGGGCGACCACCTCAGGTGTGCTATAATCAATGCGCCACGAGGTTTCAATCCACGCCCCCGTGCGGGGGGCGACGATAGCTCAGACCACAGAGGGCTCGTCGTCGGCGTTTCAATCCACGCCCCCGTGCGGGGGGCGACCGGCCACGCCACTCCCTGTCGGGCTTTGACCACGCGTTTCAATCCACGCCCCCGTGCGGGGGGCGACGCTGGTGCAGGAAGCTGCTATCCTGGGCGTGGAGGTTTCAATCCACGCCCCCGTGCGGGGGGCGACTAAGTCCCTCCACGAATTCCACGTCGTCCTCGCCGTTTCAATCCACGCCCCCGTGCGGGGGGCGACGATCAAGCTCAGGTCAAGCGCCGGCAGCGACGAGTTTCAATCCACGCCCCCGTGCGGGGGGCGACGAGGCCAGTAGGGGCAAGGGATTGCAGAGGGAATGTTTCAATCCACGCCCCCGTGCGGGGGGCGACCAGAGAAACACGGAGCGCGAACAGATAGCTTACGTTTCAATCCACGCCCCCGTGCGGGGGGCGACCCACGGCACCCGCGGGCAGTCAAGTGGGCTTTCGTTTCAATCCACGCCCCCGTGCGGGGGGCGACGATAAGCGACGCGGAGGCTTGGGCGTTGGGCGAGGTTTCAATCCACGCCCCCGTGCGGGGGGCGACCATGTATGGTATACTTAGCACCGTAACATAAAGGGTTTCAATCCACGCCCCCGTGCGGGGGGCGACAGCGCCGCCAGGCGCACCGCCGCCCTCCGCGGCCGTTTCAATCCACGCCCCCGTGCGGGGGGCGACGCCCATTCTACGCCGTCGCGTGCCCACTCGTCGTTTCAATCCACGCCCCCGTGCGGGGGGCGACCCACGGCACCCACGGGCAGTCAAGTGGGCTTTCTGTTTCAATCCACGCCCCCGTGCGGGGGGCGACCGAACCCACAGAACATAGTTGCTTGTATTCGCAGTTTCAATCCACGCCCCCGTGCGGGGGGCGACGGCCACGAGGTTGGCTTGACAAGGGAGCGGCCTGTTTCAATCCACGCCCCCGTGCGGGGGGCGACCCCGGAGGGTGCGCGTCTGGTGGTGGTGCAGGAGTTTCAATCCACGCCCCCGTGCGGGGGGCGACAGCCTCTCTAAGCGAGCAGTTGTCCGCGACGGGCGTTTCAATCCACGCCCCCGTGCGGGGGGCGACCGCCGCGCTCCCGCTGCCTGTCGCCCCACGTGAGTTTCAATCCACGCCCCCGTGCGGGGGGCGACTCAC
This sequence comes from Candidatus Zipacnadia bacterium, assembly GCA_029821745.1. Taxonomy (GTDB): domain Bacteria; phylum Armatimonadota; class Zipacnadia; order Zipacnadales; family JABUFB01; genus JALGSS01. The sequence goes on along the minus strand of JALGSS010000005.1, from coordinate 43,569 downwards.
CGTGGCCATGCCACGAGGGGAGAGGAGGAGTTTCAATCCACGCCCCCGTGCGGGGGGCGACAATAATGCGACGCTGCCGTAGCAAGCGGCCTGAGTTTCAATCCACGCCCCCGTGCGGGGGGCGACCAGCCTCACCGTGGCCATCGCCACCGAGGGGAGGTTTCAATCCACGCCCCCGTGCGGGGGGCGACGCAGCGGACCTGCTCATATTTGCGTTCACTGTGGTTTCAATCCACGCCCCCGTGCGGGGGGCGACCGCCGCGCGTCCAACCTGGAGCCGCACGAGGGGAGGTTTCAATCCACGCCCCCGTGCGGGGGGCGACCAGACCTGAGAGGAGCAACGAACATGAGCGAGAAGTTTCAATCCACGCCCCCGTGCGGGGGGCGACGGCGGGGAATGTTCGCATGTTACGCGGCAACTGGTTTCAATCCACGCCCCCGTGCGGGGGGCGACGTTGTCGTTTGCCGCTTGTCACCCACTCGTGGGCGTTTCAATCCACGCCCCCGTGCGGGGGGCGACATGCCGTTTTGGCAGGACCTTGACGGCAACTCGGTTTCAATCCACGCCCCCGTGCGGGGGGCGACGGCGGCTTTGTTACGTTGACCCTGCGGGGGACCTGTTTCAATCCACGCCCCCGTGCGGGGGGCGACCGTTACCGGGTCGCGTCCGAGTTTGGCCTGCAAGGTTTCAATCCACGCCCCCGTGCGGGGGGCGACGGCGAACGTCGTGTTCGCGGCGAGGGCGTGCGCGGTTTCAATCCACGCCCCCGTGCGGGGGGCGACGACGAAATCGGAGTCGGCGAAGAGGAATGGGAAGTTTCAATCCACGCCCCCGTGCGGGGGGCGACTGTGTGAGACCGCACGAGTAGATTAGCCCCTCGTTTCAATCCACGCCCCCGTGCGGGGGGCGACACAGCACCGCCACCGCCGCCAGCGGGTCGGACAGTTTCAATCCACGCCCCCGTGCGGGGGGCGACGCGCGCGATCCGGAAATCCTGTTATCCCTGAAGGTTTCAATCCACGCCCCCGTGCGGGGGGCGACGCGCGCGATCCGGAAATCCTGTTATCCCTGAAGGTTTCAATCCACGCCCCCGTGCGGGGGGCGACCTCAATTTGGGCAGGTAAGGCTTTACCAGACTCGTTTCAATCCACGCCCCCGTGCGGGGGGCGACCCGGATACACGACATCCGGGCGCGGAGACGCAGAGTTTCAATCCACGCCCCCGTGCGGGGGGCGACCCTGCCCGAATCAAGCAGGTAAGGCCGTAAGACTCGTTTCAATCCACGCCCCCGTGCGGGGGGCGACGTCCGCTTGGGTGTGGCCGGCCAGCAGGCCTCGGAGTTTCAATCCACGCCCCCGTGCGGGGGGCGACTGCTCCTCTGTCAACCCCGATGCGACAGGCCTCAGAGGTCGATCTGCGCGAAGCTCCGAGTAACAGTTTCGGAGTTAGACGCTCCCAACACCATATTCTCCTCTCCGTGGTTGTGAGACGGCTCTCCAGCTATCGCGAACCCTCCTTAAGCAAGACCGTCACTGCTTGGGGTTCGCGCGGACCTGTCAGACGATCAGTGGTCCCTCAGGATCATAGGTTGGCTTGGCTCCGACGTGTTCGACGCGCCGCTGCCAGTTCTTCCCGAGGAAGTAGAAGCGCAGGCTGTCTTTGTCCGCGTCGATTTCCTCCACCAGACGCGCGCGCAATTCGATCCATTGGGCCGGGTCCAGCAGACATTCGAATAGGGAGTTTTGGACCCGCTGGCCTCGGCTCTCGCACATCTTGGCAACGTGTCGCAGCCGTGTGCGACCTGCCGCGGTTTCAGTGCTGACGTCATACGCCACCAGGATCATCACCGGCAATCACCTCCATAGGAAGGGCGGGTAGCCGTCGAGATCGCCGCGCAGATGGCGGGCCATCAGAAGCGCTGACACGTGCGGCAGCAGGCCGACCGCCACCTTCTCGTCGAGGAACGGATGCTGCATCTCCTCCTGTTTGCGCTCCTGGTATGCGAGGAGCACCTGTTTGCGTGTGTCATCGTCCATCATCACCGCGCCGGTTTCTGTGCACACGAAACCCGAACCGCGTATCTGCTGGCGGTTGACCAGGGAGAGCACGACTCTGTCCGCGATCACGGGGCGCAACTCCTCCATCAGATCGAGCGCCAGTCCGGGTCGGCCGGGACGGTCCCGGTGCAGGTAGCCTACCGCCGGATCAAGTCCCACTCCCTCAAGCGCCGCAGCGGTGTCGTGCGCCAGCATCGCATACAGGAAGGAGAGCAGTGCGTTCATGTTGTCCAAGGGGGGACGCCGGTTGCGTCCGCCAAAACGGAAGTCCTCTTTCTGGGCCACGATCAGGTGATCGAAGACCCCGAAGTATGTCTTCGCCGCCTCACCCTCGTAGCCGCGCGCAGTGTCGAGCGGCAGGTCGCGGTCGAGCGCTTTGAGTAGACGCGCGAGATGATCGGCGGCGTCACGGGTATGCTCGGCGCCGGCCATTTCGGGGTGATCGCGGACGGCGCGCATGAGCACAGTGCGGCTGTTGGCGATCTTCGCGGCCACGATCGCGCGGGCGATGGCGGCGGTCTGCTCGGGGTCCTCAGCCCGGCGGTACTGCTCGCGGCGCAACAGCACATTGCCGGAGACCGGGCCCTGAACTCTCGCCCAGAACCGGCCGCGCTCATCAAAGAACGAGATGGCTACATCGCGCTCGGCGCAAGCGCCCATGAGTTGCGGGCTGGCACTGACCCTACCGAAGCACACGATGCCGGCCAGGCCGTGCAGCGGCACGCGCAGTCGATCCTCCTTGTCCACGCGGACGACCACGGTGTCACCCTCGCGCATGAGATACGAGCTTTGTGTGGTGACGTATAGAGTGTTGAGCAATCGTTTCATGCTATTGCCCCCGATCCTGGGTGGCTTCAGCGATGGCGTCGTCCAGGTAGCGTCGGGCGCTGCGGCCAGCCCCCGCTGTCTCTGGCATGCACAGCGAGACCAGCGAGCATCCCCGGCACTTCTTCTCGTAATGCGCCGGTGGCGTGACGCCCGCCGCGATGAACTCGTGCAAGCGCAAGGCCAGTGCCTCGGTCTGGCTGCGCAGTTCCGCCCCGCAGGGTACCTCCATGCGCCGGCGCGGCTGGCCGTAGAAGATCGCTCCCATCGGCACAGTCACGCCCAGCATCTCCTCCAGGCAGACCGCCTGGGCGCAGAGTTGCACTTCGTCGCAGATGTCCGGCTTGGGGCGCCCGCGCTTGTATTCCACCGGGAAGGGGCACCACAGCCCCGGGAGTCCCTCCAGAGGGACTCCTGGGGCCACCTTCTCGTCGCTGGCGCGTTCGTCCTCACCGGAGCGGTAGAACTCCACGACATCCGCCTGCCCGCTCAGGCCCAGGCGCACCGATCGCAGTCTGAGGCCGCGGCAGATACGCACACCGTCGCGCGTCACGGTCTCGGCCTCGTGGGCGCGGTCATGGGCCTCGCGCCCCTGGGCTGTGAGCATGTTCTCTGCCCACAGTCCCTCGATGTGAATCAGGGCGCACTGGCGCTCGCAGAAAACCAGGTGCTGCAGCGCCGAGATGGGCAGCAGATCGTCCTCGTCGTACATGGTGGCACCTCCGCGGTGTTAGTCCACAGTTACGCCCTCAGGCGCCGCATCCCAGATTACCTCGGCGCCACCACCATCACCGGTAACCACGAAGCCCACCTGCACACCGTTCGGCAGGCCGCTTTGGTGGAAGGTTACCGCGTAGTCGGCAAAGGACCGAGGCGCCGCGACATCCTCGCGCTTGCGCACATCAACCAGATCGAAGAGCTTGTGGGCGGGCGCGCAGCCGAGCTTGGCCTGACTGGCGCGCTGCTCGTCGTTGGTGTCCGTGCCCACGTGCTTGAAAACGAAGATCGGTTCGCGGACGGACATCAGACCCTTGCTGGCCGAACGGTCGTGCTCGTACATCTTCAGCAGCGCCTCCCAGAACAGACCGAGGTCCTCGTCGCCGAAGCCCGTCCCCTCGGCGAGGTGAGCGCTGATGAACCCCTTGGCCATGTAGAGCCCGTAGGGGATCAGTGACTTGCGGCCCATGGTACGCAGCGTGTCCTCGGGCTGGTCCGCCTCCCACTTCACGTAGTCCTCTGAGGACTTGCCCTTCCCGATGTCGTCGGCGACCGCCATGCGCGTAATCGAGATGTCCATGGGCAGCACCGGGTCGAGCGAGCGTGCAAAGGCGAACTGCACCGGACCACGCACCTGGCCGGCGTTGGGGCCGGTGCTCATGACAGCCCCGAAGGTGCGCACGTCGTAAAACTTCTCGCACATCCAGTCCTTTGCCAACCCGACCTTGTCCTTGCCTGCACCCTTGCTCCCGGTGTCGAGGCCGCCCTCGGTCTGCTCATGCGCCATCACGATGCGTCGGTTCAGGTTGGTGGCCTGCTCGACGAAGATCGCGTTGGGCATCTCGTTGCCGCGCGCATACTGCACGTAGTTGCGCAGCCGGCGCTTCATCGCCACGTCCGAGACGAGGCCATGCAGGTCCTCGGGATCGATGCGCGGCGCGTTGCCCGCGTCCGGGTCACCATTGGGGTTGCCGTTCTCGCAGTCGAACAGATACAGGAACTCATACTTGTTGGCTATGGCCTTACTCATCGGTATCGTCTCCCTCGCTGGTGGCTTGCTCATTCTGATCGGACTTCTTCGTGCGCAGGTCTGCGAGCTGCTGGTAGTACCCAAGGGCGAAGAGGCTCTGCTCCTCAAGGTCCAGTGTGCGCGGGACGGCGTCGCCCATTCGGCCCCATATCTCGGCGAGCTTGCTCTCGTACCAGTATGTCAGCCCGCCGCTTTCGATCTTGTTGAGGTGGAACTGGCTGGAGCGTGTGAGACGCCCGAGCACCAGCGACGGTGTGCTGCTGGCGGCGGCGTAGAAGCGTTGGACGACTCCCGCGCCCACGTCACCGAGTGCGGCCCGCTGCAATCCGGCCAGCACCGCCATCAATCGACCGCACTGGTAGGCGGCACTGGGATGCTCCTCATTGAGTGTGGGCATCGTCTGAACACCTTCCCCTCTGCTGTTGCGAACGTGATATGCCTTCATCAGGCCCATGCGGGCGTGGTTGGGCGGAGCGTCGTCGATGATGTCAACTCTCACTCGGTGTAGTGCCTGGGCCAGCGCTTCACGCGGAATGGGCTCGCCGCGCACGGCCACGCGCCACATTTTCGCGACGAAGGGCGGAGCCAAATCGTCAAGGTCACGAACCGTCGCCCCGAGCACGGCGTAGAACTTGGGCAGGGGGGCGAGGCGAGGTCCGCCTTCGCGATGGACGATGGACAGGTCCTCAAACCAGTACCCTACGTTCTCGACCAGATCCTCGAACGCCCCCTCCATCCAGTCACGGACCATCACCCGCCCGGCTGCTCCTGACAAGCTCAGGGCGTAGTAGTAGTTGCCTTTGAGATCAGGACGAGTCCCCTGCTCAATGGCGGCCAGCAACTCGCGGGCTTTCTGCTGAGCCTGAAGCGCCGCATGCTCATCATCTTCTGCGCCCCCCGAGGGATCATTGAGCCATGGCAGGGGGTCATCTTCGTCCGGCACCGTCTGCTTGAACCAGTGGACCACCTTGGTCTTTGCGAAACGGTACGAGTGCTTCGCGATGAGGTCATTCAGTGCGCCCTTGTAGGCGTAGGCGGCCTCCTCGGATACCGTGCAGTTGGCCGACTGCGCCAGACCGTAGGACTCGAAGGCCTCCTTATCGAAGCCGATGAGCGGCGAACCCACTGCCATACCACCGACATCCGCCAGCCCCGTGATCTTCGGATGCGTCACAGCGGGCTCGGCCAGATCACCCGACAGGAAGTCACGCATCAGAATTGCCTCGGTCGGCCGCTTGCCCTCGGCCATTTCCGCTGCGAGTCGCTCGCGTAAGCCCCGCCACCAGTCATGCCACTGGTCACCCTCCACCGGGAAGGGCCGCTTGAAGCCGACCGTCACCTTCTCGGTGGGTTTGGCCTTGAGTTCGGTCAACTGGCCGCAAATGGCTTCGAGAGTGGTCGGGTCGTCGAGCGCGTCCGCCAGCACGGCAAGTTCCGGCATGGCCGAAGCGGCACCGCGCAGTAGCCCGACGAAGTAGGCATGCTTCGCGATCTTCTTGGGGTCGTCGGCCTTCGGGCCGAAGAGAGCGACGACCTCAGCGACCTCGACGAGGAAGTGGCTCTTGGTAATGCCGCCAGCCTTCATCTGTGGGAATGAGAACTCCGGGCACTTCAGGAACTCCATCCCCCGGTTCCTCTTCGCCTCAGCGTCACCGAGTTCGGTCACGCCGATGAACCGCCCGCCCTCGGCGAAGCGAATTGCCCAACGGACGGTTTTGGGCGCGAAGCCCGGCTCGGTCAAGATGCCGGTCTTCATGGCGTAGCCATGCAGATGTTTCAGCACCCACTCTCACCTCCACTCACTTTGAGGACGCTCTCGCTCGCGTAGTCAGGCACGTCCAGCACGCCTGCCTGCACCCGCGCCTCGAACAGACTGATGTGCGGCTCACTGGCGGATGTGCCCGGCTGCGAAAGGTCGAATACATCGTAGAGCATCAGCCCTATGTCCTGATCCCATCCCACCGGCTGGACGGGCGCTGCGTCCGGCTCCACCAGTTCGAAGTATGCGGGGAACTCGCGGCACCCAAAGTAAGGCTGGTAGATGCACTTGCCATGGGCCGCGCGCCGGCGGAACTGCGCCTCGAAGCTCTGCAGGCGGTCCTCCATGCCCGGCCATGCGTGCACCCGCGCGTGCAGCCGGTAGCGAACGTTCTTCAGCGCCATTGTCTGGCGCTGAGTCCGCTCCTCGTCAGCCCGCAGGGGCTCGATCTCCTTCTTGCCGCTCATCCATTGTTTCACGTTGGCGACGCTGGTCTTCGCCTTCACCTCGTTGCGGCGCAGAGCAATGTAGCTGGGTTCTTTGAGCACCTCAATCCTGGTGATCTGCCAGCGGAACTGCGCCTGCGTGGCGTCGCGGTTAGGCTTGCAGTAGATCGCGTCATAGATCCCCCGCGCTGCGGAGGGAGTGATGACAGGATAGCTGAACCGCTCAACCTTCATCTCGGGGCGAGTGAAGCACGCCAACTCGCCCCATACATCCAGCACCTGGTCCTTCTCCTTCATGTCTCCTCCATTCTGTGAGCTCCTCAACCGATCAACAGTGACAGTTTGTCTGGAGTGACCAGCCCCACACCAGTCTTGTAGTCTCCCTCCCCCAAGTAGATGAACCAGTCGTCTGATTGCCCACGGCCGCCCCGGACGGGCACTGCCTCCATGAGGTCGGCCACGGGATCGTCCGCGCGTGGTACGAACAGTCCGACAGTGTGCGCACGCGCCTTCTGTATCCACTTGCGCGTCAGACCGCTCTCCCTCACCTTGTCTGCCAGCGCGTTGAACGTGTCGGGGCAGTAGGGCACCAGCACGTTCACCGCTCCCCGCTCGATCACGCGGTACAACCGAGCGACTTCCGCGAAGTGCTGCAGGTCCATGGCCTTGATCAGTTCGTCCTCCGCGTTCGCCACGCCCTTGACGTCATACAACTCTCGGAAGTAGTCGTCGAATAGCCCGGGATCATTGATGTCCATATGCTCACTTCCCCGCTCCGGGGTAGGGACGTCGATCATCTTCGGGTCTGAACACGTGCACCTCACCGATCTTCGCATGCCCGTTGCGGTTGCACCTCCCGGCCGCCTGGGCAATCGAGTCCAGCGGACCCAAAGCGCGATACACCACCGGGAAGTCCAGGTCCACGCCGGCCTCAACGCACTGCGTCGCCACCAGCAGACAGGGATCGCCCACGTCCAGACGCTCGCGCACCTCATCGAGGACACTGCGTCGATGCGCCGGGCACATGCTCGTTGACAGATGCAGGAGACCCTCAACATCGCGTGCTGCCAGTTCATGGAACAGTGCCAGCGCGTTTGAGATTGACTATGCACAGGCCCTGCCGCTCGCCCCCAAGCTGCTCGGACAGGTCCGGCCACGACACAGGCTCATCGATCGCCGACCAGTCAACCCGAGTGCGCTTGCCTCGATCGAACAGGTCGAGACTGGCAGGCACGATCTCCTCGGGCGCCCAGCCCCCCACGCAGAACTGCTTGACCGCTTTGTCCAGATGCGCAAACGCCGGCTGGGTCGCGGTGGAGAAGACGACGCTGGCCCCGTAGCGTTCAGACAGGTAGACGTGGACAGTGTCTGCACCTCGTCGAACAGGATCACGCTGTTGGCCAGGCGATGCAGCTTCCGGCATCTGCCCGGGCGGTTGGCAAAGAGCGACTCGAGGAACTGGACACTCGTGGTCACGATGATGGGCGCATCCCAGTTCTCGGCGAGCAAGCGGCTGTGGTCCTTCTGCTGATCGTCACTGTCGACAGCATCGCCGCCACCGCCGGCCATGCTGTGGTCCTCGAGTATCGTCTCGCTCATTCTGCCCTCCGGAACCACGGAGGCGAGCGCCTCCTGATACGCCGCCGCCGTCTGCTCGATGATGCTCAGGTATGGGATGACCATGACAATCCGGCGCAGGTTGTGGGCCAGGGCGTGCTTGAGCGCGAAGGCCAGCATGCTGAAGGTCTTACCGGCCCCGGTTGGCGCGGTGAGCGTGAATAGCCCCTGCGGTCGGGCGCCGGCGTCCAGACAGGCGTTCAGCAGGTCATCACGCAATCTGTTCACGTGCAGCGTTGCCCGCGAACTCGCCGCCAGGTCATCGATATGCCCTCGCAGGGCTGCCAGCATGCGCTCGGGCTCAAGTGCTGGCCCACACGGTCGGTAAGACTTCTCATCAGGACCCGTCGCCTGGAAATGCGCCTCCGTCTCCGTGAAGTCAGCGTCCACCAGCGTGGAGAACAACATTCGGACGTCCAGCATTGCGGAGGCCGAAGGGCCATACAGGCCACTATAGAGGCTCTCAACCGGCTGGTCTGGCAGGACCAGGCCATCGCCGGCCAGTAGACCGAGAAGCCGCTCAGTGTCCGGCTCCGAGAGGCGGAGGTTCTGAGGGTGGTTGCCCTCAAGGCGCGCCGGGCACAGGTCCTTGAGGTCGCTCTCCGTCGCCTGCTGCAGGCCGACGTGATGCCCCTGGATCGCGAGCGCAGCGGCGATTCCTGACTGCTGGTAGAGACTGACCGTTGCCCACGCACCCGCCGACCAGTGGTCGACGCCGTGCTCCAGGCCCTGCAGGCGCCTCTGGAAGAGGTCACCATACTTGCCGAGATCATGTAGCAGACCAGCGAGGCGGGCTTCCTCAGAACCGCCGAACGCTGCGGCGTGTTCGGCCGCAGTGCGTGCGACGTCAGACAAATGCGCTGCGACTGGGTCTTCGTGTTGCGCGGAGCTGGGGGAGTGAGCCAGGTAGGGCATCAGAATCCCTCTCCTGCGGACGGAATTGTGCCTTGACCTGTCGCGCACGACGACAGGCTGGATTGGCTGACGTCGGGCTGTGAACGAGGCCGTCTCGGAGATGATGTGACTTGGCAACGGCGTGGGAGCCGGTCGTTGTGGCCATTGGGGGCACTGCCCAAGGCGAGCGCCGACGGGCTCTGCCCTTGCCGGGCGTATCAACGGATGGGACGGCTGCGACGGAGACAGCATACACTTTGGGCCAGCAGAGGCAGGGCTGGCGTCGGTCGAGGGGCGAACTGGACGGAGGCAGTCGTCGGGCACGTGCCGGATCGGCTGCACGCACCGTGCGACAGCGTGGCGAACGGCGGCGGCGAGCTACCGCCTTGCCGCCACCCCCGTTGCCCCGCCGAATACCCGTGATCAATGTGCACATATCGCTGCCCCGCTCTGCGCGTAGCGTATGCGCGAACCCAACGTTTGTGGCTTGCTGGCACAGAAGCAAGCATCTGGTGAGACGCATACGCAACGGCATCAGCGCGCGGGTTCTGGCGACAGCGCCCGTTTCCACGTGCAACGCCAGAAGCCACGCCTGACAGTGGCGGGACGCCCCTCTCGGCACCATGGATCGGTGTCTCACCACAATCCACTGGCTTGCGTTATTACTTCTGAAAATCCTTCCACAGCGCTCTTGTGTGTGATATACTTCTGCAAATACAAGATTAGCGGAAGTAAACGCAGGGAGATGGAGGAATGGCCAAGAACGGGGGCACACGTGCGCAGGAAGCACTCACGGTGGAGGAGCTTGATGCGCTGCTTGACGCGATAGAAACCCGAAGCCCGACCGGAAAGCGCAACTTGGCGCTGCTGACACTCATGGCCGACGCGGGCCTGCGTGTCGGCGAGGCCCTGGCGCTTGAGACGCGCGATCTGGTGACGGAGGCCGGGCAAATCATGGCCGTCAAGGTGCGCAACGGCAAGGGCGGCAAGGCTGCGGACCTCGCGGTTGGCCGGCGAACTGCTTCGCGATTGGCGCGATGGCTTGCCGCGCGCGGGAAGCTCGGAATCGCTGCCGGCCCCATATTCTGCACGATCTCCACAGGGCAGCGGGGCTTACCCGTCTGACTGAGCGTGCGAACATCACGGCGCACGTGACACCTCACACTTTGCGCCACACCTTCGCGACACATCTGCTGCGTGCCACCGGGAACCTGAAGCTCGTGCAACAGGCCCTGCGGCACTCCGACGTCACCACGACCGCGAGGGTGTATTCGCACCTCACGGGTAACGACGTGGCCGAGGCAGTCCGGGCACTGCGCCCGGACGAACCGTTAGAGGGCGCAGCGGCCGACGCGCGGGCCGTTGCCGAGGAGGTTCTGGCAGCACTGCCGCCAACCGTGCGCGAGGCACTGGCGGCGCTGACCGCCGGCGCAGGAGATCGGCGACCGTGACCGCCCGGGAGGGTGTCGTTGTATCGGCTTCTGTCATGGGGTTACCTTCAGATGCTTCTGTCATGGGGTTACCTTCAGCAATTCCACCATGATTGGGGGCAGAAATCACGGTTAACCGTCATGGGGTTACGGAAAACGGCAACCGTCATGGGGTTACGTTCAGCAATTCCTCCATGATTGGGGGCGGAAATCACGGTTAACCGTCATGGGGTTACGTTCAGCAATTCCTCCATGATTGGGGGGGCAGAAATCACGGTTAACCGTCATGGGGTCTCGGAAAACGGTAACCGTCATGGGGTCTCGTTCTGAAGACGACCGTCATGGGGTAATCCTCAAACGATAGCCGTCATGGGGCGTCCTTCTGAAGATGACCGTCACGGGGTATCCTTCTATCGATAGCCTTCATGGGGTGTCCTTCTGAAGATGACCGTCACGGGATATCCTTCTCTGCGTCTCTGTCATGGGATGACCTTCGGGCTCAGCTGGCAGTGGCGAGGCAACAAACAGTGCCCAGCGTCGCCAGCTCAAACATCCCACCGAGCGCCTCGTCTCCCGTCTACTCACTCGCCCTGACATCGCTCTGCTCCCCTCGCTGACGCAGCTCATCTCGTCAGCCCATCCCCGCTGGCCCTCCCGTGCGCCCTGTCACATGGGGCAACGAACAGGAGAGCCTCCACCCGGGTCCGAGGAGTGCTCGGTTGGGGCCGCTGGGCTCGTGCTCTGGACTTGCCGAGCGATGCGGACCCACACGCCAGGTTCAGGGAACTGGAGATTATCCTGTGTGAGAGCCCGCCTCAAGGTAGCGGCGGGGCATGGACCCTCCTGAACCGGTCCATCCATGAAACTCACAGGATAATTGAGAAAAGTGCATCAGCAATGGGCATTGTCTGCGTGTGCCCACACGTCAACACGCACGATCGGCTCCATCCCCCGCAACGAAGTCGCCAAAGCTTGGCTCTCGCAGTTGGGCCAAGTACGCAACTGGATGGGCACGGAGGAGTGCCGGGAGCTCGAGGCCGCTACCTGACCAGGTGTCCGGTTCCGCGCTGCCGCCGCGTCGATATCGGTCCGCCCTCAACCACTTTGCGCCTCAATCCACTCCCACCATGAGCGGACCAAGGTCCGGGGTTCAGACCAGGGGCCACGCCCCCGTGCGGGCGCAGGCCGGCTTCGGCAAGGGCACTGAGCTTGTGGACCCGCAACCGGGCAGGCAGACCAGTGCTGAATATGTCCGCCAACTGCTTACCCGTCTGACCGAACGCGCGAACATCACGGCGCACGTGACACTCCACACACTACGGCATACATGCGCAACGCACGTCACGGACAGCGACGTGGTCGAGGGATCATAGGCGGTGAGCCCGGACGAACCGGCCGAAGGCGCAGCCGCTGACGCATGGCCCGTTGCCGAGTAGGTCTTGGCGGCAGTGCCGCCGGTGGTGAGGGCGTCGATAGAGGCACTGATCGCGGCAGATTGACGGGCGTGACCAGGCGAACGGGGGCGGGAATCACGGTTAACTGTCATGGGGTAATCCTCAAACGATAACCGTCATGGGGTATCCTTCGCCCCGAACCGTCATGGGGTGTCCCTCAAACCGAGACCATCATGGGGTGTCCTTGCATGTGCTTCGGTCATGGAATTGCCTTCAGGCTCAGCTGGCCGTGGGGTGGCAACGGGAAGCCGTCAGCGTCGCCAGCTCAACCACTCCGGCTCGTTCCCGGTTTACTCGCCCCAACATCATTCTGCTCCCCTGGGCGACGGAACTCATCTCGTCAGCCCATCTCCGCGCGCACTCCTGCCCGTGCGCTGTTCGAGGCGTCGGCGGATATGAACGCCTTCACCCGAGTGGGTTGAGGCCGATGACTCGTGCTCTGGGATCTCCCCGTGGACAGGCCTGCCCGCAGTCTTTGCCGGGCAAAGGCCGGGCCAACGCGCAGAATCGAGGAAACGGGAGATTATCCTGTGCAGTAGCCCTTCCGAATAGGCCGGTGGGGCATGGACCCTCCCAAGCCGGTCTATACATGAAACTCACAGGATAATCGAGAAAAGTGCATCAGCAATGGGCACTGTGTGCGTGCGTTCGCCCGCCATCGCGTCCGAGACCGTCGCTTAGTGAGTGACAGGTCTCTATGCCATCTCTGGACGGCTGCCCGGGCGCCCTGTCGTGGCGTGCCTTCCGCCGTCGCCAGCAGCCCGCCGGGAGCACGGTCCACGGACCCAGAAGTGCCCCCCTGAGCGTCGCGGCGCGTGGTCGCGTCCACTCCCGTGTTCAGATAGACGCGAACGTTGTCAGCATCTTAGTTGCCGCCCGGTTGCTCCCATCGACTTCGTTCTTGTGTATGACCGCTGATCCCCCGAAGACCTGCCGGAGTTTGCCCGCGAGGACGAGCACTTCCCTGATCGCACCCGAAAGGCGTATCTCGTCAGGTCGGGGCTTGTCGCCTGAGGCCCGAACGGCGCTCGGATCGATCAGTCCAGCAGCGCCTTCAGCAGCGCCTCTCTGGAATCGGCGTAGAACTGGATGTCAATCTTCGTGGCCATGTCGTCGGACAGGTCGAAGAGCTGCTTGCGGGCAGACACGGGCATCAGGAGCGCCGCGGCTCCCCTCTCCACTGCCAACTCCGCGAGAGATACCGGGTTGTGGACCGTATCAACAGTGCCTCCCAGGTTGAGGCCGCCAACGACTACCAGCCCGCCCTTCAGGCTTCGCTGCAGGAGGGCAGTGCATAGCGCCATCAGGGAGGGCATCCCGAGCCCGTCGCCGCTTTGCGACGCATCGAATGCCCTCAGCTGGACCGAGAACTCGTGCGCCCTTGGCTCCCGATCCCCGACGAGTTCGTCGGACCTTGCGTACAGGTTCTGCTCAGCGTATTTCAAGCTCTCAACGAATGCCGGCGGCGCGGGCCTGTTGAGAAGCTTCACGCCTGAGCCTGGTCCTTCGTTCACGTCTATACGGTAGAGCCCTGGGTTCTCGTCAAGTCCTCCGGGGCTAATGCCCCAAACCTGCCCCGGCGGCAGCGGGTCGGCGCCGATGTGGTCTTCGCTCTGCAGCTCGGGCGTAACAACGAACTTCTCTACGTCTTCATCCCCGAGCTGGTAGCTGAACTGAGTGTTGCGGAACTCCACTGAGCCGATTCGCTTCTGCTGTTCCTTGACGCGTCGCCGACACTCAAGTGCGAGACGGGTTGCCCATTCGAGGTCTTCGTCAGGTACCGCCATCTCCGGGTCAGGATAAATGAGCTTCAGCAGTCCGCTGATGGTCTTGGTCACCGCACCAGCATCTCGTCCGCTTAGTGCGCCTCCGAAGTGCACACGCCCCTGGAGCACGGAGGCCCTGCTCTGCGCCCGTAGGCGCTCCCAGCATTCTGAGATGAAATCGCTCACCAGACCAAAGTGGTCGGTATACAACTCCTTTGCGGTCTTCGGCATGTCCCAGCCCGGCAGGTAGGCGTGGATGCGGTCCATGAAGGCGGTGTCGTGACGCATCTCGGGCGGCAGTGGCCCAAAGAGATGGCCTATGCGCTGCTGGTGCTCGACGTCCACGTCGAAGTTGCCAAGCATGACGATGCAACCGTCTGCCCGGATGCTCTCGCGCCCGCGGCTGAACTCGCCAGACTCCATGTAGCCCTTCATGATGTTGACGCCGTCCTTCTGGTCGAAGGACACACCGGCGATTTCGTCAAAGCAGACGACGTCATACTGGCAGACCAAGCCACGCTGGCCACTCGCGTTGTTGACGAACATTCGGGCCACAGTGGCTTTCCCACCGGATACGAGGTGGGAGTATGGCGAAATCTGCTGGTAGACGTGCGATTTCCCCGTTCCCCTGGGTCCCAGTTCGACAACGTTGTAGTTGCGCTCTACGAAGGGCACCAGGCGCAGTAGTGCCACATCCTGCGCCCTTGGCTCGAGAGCGTCGGGCTCGAGGCCGATGCTCCGGATGAGGAGCTTCCGCCACTCCTCCGCCGTGAAGAGCTGGCGCCCGCGAATGTAGTCACCGATAACGTCGCGCTTGGACAACTGGATTGGCCGAAGGCTGCGCACTCCGAACGGTCTGCCGGACGCCTCCTTGGCAATCTCGGGGTCGTATTCGAGTTCCACCTCAGCGTAAAAGCCGCCGGTAAGCATCCGGTCATTCTCACGGACCAGGCCCGGCTCGATGCGCACGTCCTTCAGCTGCAGACTGGGAAGGGTGGCAACATAGACGTTGTTGCGTGCGTCCAGGCGCGCGGTGAGGAGGTCGATGATCCTGACCGCCCCTTCCTCCCGAGCGCGAGCCTTGAAGAGCTCCTCCTCGCCCGCGCGGACAGCCCTTTCGCTGAGCTGGCGCTCGACTACGCTGATGCCTTCCTCGATCTCGTCCTGATCGGTCGTGGCGCAGTAGCGACCCAGGAGGAACTCGCCAACATAAGTGGGGACCGGGTAGCGGCCCTGGAAGGCGCGCACGAGGTCCTTACGCACGATGTACCCCTCGAATGCTCTTGCAGCGAGATCGTCGAGCGTGTCAAGTTCCATCTTCGTCGCTCTCCCCTCCGACCGTCGTTGCGCGCCGAGCAATCGCGTCGCCCGCGGCGCCGAGTATCACAACGTTGACAGCAGTGCCCTCCAGATCGTAGTCCGTCACGAGCAGTGAGGCCAATCCGTCGTCCGCGACGGCAATTGGCTCGCCCTTCTGGACCACCGACGACTCCGGGTCGCTTACCTTTGTGCGCAAGTCAGCGAGGAAGCCAGCTCCGCCGTCGATCTGTAGCCGGCAGCGCAGACCAACCCACTTCACTTCCTCTATGGAGACTTCTGGGCCACGCTCCGCGCCTGAGACGGTCGCCACCGGGACCACACACTCTTGGACGCTGAGGCCGCCATGCGCGAACTCGCGCCCTGCAATGAAGCAGCCGATGCCGGGGGCCGGGGCAATGCGGGCATCCTGGTTCCATCGCCAGGGCACCGTAAGCATGTCCGTGTTTGCGGTCGGCTTGAGCACTGCGCAACGCCCCCAACGCGTCTGCGCGAGGTAGTGGGGCAACTCGACCTTGGGCAGCCCACCGGGCAGCAGCAGCCACCCGTGATCCGTCACGATCTGCACCTTCCGCCAGCCGGCATCCAGCAGTTGCCGCACCCGGATCACAAGCCCGCGCACTTCCTCATCGATCATCCGGGCCAGCTTCGTGCCCTCATCGTGGCCTCGCTTGTCGAGCGAACCATACTCCGTCCAGGCGATGCCGATGGTGGAGCCGGTGTCACTGTTCGCCAGTACGTCGATGCCCTCTTGTGCCAGGCATTGGCGAAGCACGTCAGCTGTCAGCTTCCTGCTGTCGGCCTTCGTAGACGGCAGGAAATCCTCTCCGGTGTCGCCGCCGGCGAGGAGTCCGGCGACGGGAGACACAGCGGGCTTGGCAGTTGGCGTTACGGTAGGCATAGCGGCGAATGACCAGTCGACCGTTGCCTCGATGCCCTCTGATTCCAGTGCGGCCCCGAGCTTCTGGGCGACGTCGAACCTGAGGCCGTCTGCGAAGAGCACGCAGGTGCTATCCTCTCGCTCGCCTGTCTCGTTGTCATCGGGGTATCCGTGCGTGTCGACCGTCTGCTGGAAGTGTTCGGCGGCAGCCGTGAGCCAGGGCGCGTATGTCGCTCTGAGCGCCTCGCTCACTGCCGCCACATCATCGGGGTGTTCGACACACGCCAGAGCGTCCAGCGCGGCAGCGTCAGCGCGCCAGAGGTCGGATACGTAGTTCTCTGCCACTTCGCGCGGGGTCGTGCCACCAAGCGCCGTCTCAGTGACGTCCGCGAGGACGGCCAGCGCTTCGAGAGCCTGTGCCAGTGGTGCCTGCCCAAGCGTGGCCCAGACCCACTCGCGCCGGTCTCCGTGCTTCGCCTCAAGCTGACGGATCTCAGTTCGAGCGTCGGCTGGTGACGCCTCGCCCAACTCGGCCAGCCGCTTTCTTACCGTGTCCTCCATCTCCTGGTTGTCCTGTGGCCAGGTGGATAGGTCGAAGAACAAGTCGTCTGTTGCCGACGGGCGAGCCTGGCGCAGCAGGTCAGGGATGCCGGGATACGTCGCCGGGGCCTCCGCGTAGCGATCCCACACGGTAGCCCAGTCGCCGCTCCGTGCGCCGAGTAGCTCGGCCGCGATCAGCGTCCCGTCGGTATCGGGATCGAAGCCGAACTTGCTTGTGCAGCGAGCCCGGAACGCGTCCCACTGGTTTGCCGGCCAGGCTGTGCGCACTGCGCTGGGATCACTCAGCCACATCAGGACACTGCGGGTCTCGTCGGGATTGACGAGGTCGTCGAAGTAGGCGGCTTGCAGCTTGCGGCCACGAAGCGCTGCAACGTGTTCACCGGCAAGCGCCGGCAACGCGCGCATCATGGCTTCTTCGGTCGCTCGATCCCTCGCCACATCGAGACCGAGGCCTCCCCCCTCCTCGGAGACCAGGAAAGCCATCGCTGTCCAGTCACGGGCGCTGACCTGACTGAAGAGCACACCACGGAACTGCAGCTCTGCGAGGGGCAGAAGCGGCTTGGGGCACTCCTCTACCGCGCGGAGTTCCTGCCGGCTGAAGCCGGGCAGGTAGATGATGGGCGTGGCATCCTCAGACCAGTCCGCCTCCGGCAAGGTGCGCGCGATCATGCAGCGCAGCCAGATGGCCGGTCCGGTCTTCGTGCCAGGGTCATAGTCGCCGAAGGTCAGCAGTTGTGGCAGTGCTTCCCGCAGGCGTGGCAGCAACTCAGTCCACTCCTGCCCCTTGTCGGGCCACAGGATAGCGGCGGGCGCTGCCTGATCGTTGGAGTTGTACTGGCGGACGCTATCGAGCGCCGCCAGCAGGGCGTCGAAGACCGTCTGGTTATCGCTCATGACGGCTCGCCCGCTTCCTTGCGTGCTTCGCGCTTCTCGGCGAGGCTCAGACGCTTGTCGTTGATGCGTTCGTCGCCCCACGGCGACCCGGGTGGGTTCTTCCCGCGGTCCTTGTTCCACTTGATGCTGGGCTTGGCGCGCAGTATCCCGGCCTCCATAAATGGTCGGATATTCAGTCGCACGCCGTCGTTGAGGTCGGGCTCCCAGCCGATAGGCTGCTCGTGCAAAGGCTTCCAGCGCACAAAGATGTCGAAGGGATCTTCGCCCTTGATGATGAGTTTGAGCTTGTCGCTCAGTTCCTCCGCAGCGACGAGGCGCGCATTCGCTCCCGAGACCCCCTGGTCATCAGCGTGCCGTTGCCTCGTGATCCAGTCGCCGAGGTAGCTGTAGGTGATCCGTGTCAGGAGAGCCCGGTCGAGCTTGTGGTAGTTGACGAGCGCCGAGAAGCCGTCCTTGCGCCCGTCCCAGATGTGCCAGATGAAGGGGCGCTGGTGGAAGAGCTTGCAGTGCTGCTTGAAGAAACCCTCACGAAGCCAGTCGGTGAGTGACTTGCCTTCGAAGCCCACTGCGGCGAGCAGTCCTGCCTGCGTGGCCGCTGTCCACTCATCGCCATAGGCAGCCGTGAGCAGGGCTGCCAGTCGGTCTGCCGCCGGCGGCTCGCCGTGGACTGATTGCAGGCAAACCACACCGTCTTTGTCAGCAAGGTCCTCCAGCCCGTTGGTCTCCTGGTCCGGCCAGTGGTAACTGAGCAGGCGGGCCACAGCCACCTGCAGCGGCTCGGTGGTGCGTGCTGGATTGCCGTCGAACAACCACTGCGTCGGGTCCTCGGAGTAAGGCTCTGGCAGAGGTCCGGCTTCATCGGCGATCTTCCGCCAGTGTTCGAGGTCGAAGGGAACCTTCACAAACGTACCATGCGTTACGTTCACCTTGCGATCGAGCTGCCTAACCGCCTTCGCATACGCCGCACTTGAGCAGAAGGCCCACACAGCGGGGAGCAGTTGCTCGGACAGTGGCACGATGACGCCAAGAGACTGATCAAAGGCTTCGCCATGGTACAGCGTGCTCGGGAGATCGCCCATGCGCGAGACAGCAACGCCTCGCCTGTCCCACGCGTCCTCGCCGCGAATCCAGGCGCCTACTCCGAATTCGCCAAGACGTTCGCGCAGCGTGCGGTGGAACGTGCCGTTGCCATCCTCCCATAGGAGAAGCAGGCTGCATCCCCCAGATGGCGACGTGTCGCTCGTGGCGGACTTGTGCCGTATCCAGCCACCGCCAATGGCCGGCAACTCCCAGAACTCCTTGTGGAAGCGTGGGTTGTCGCCTGTGCAGATGCCCCCGTGTACGCGGGCGAAGTCCGTCAACGGCGGATGGTTGCTGAGGGCATCGAGCAGGAGCCGGGCATCGGGGTTGGCCAACTGGTCTCTCTGAGAGAACATCTCCACGCTGGCACTCCGCAAGAGGCTTGCCTTCTCTACAGGGGTGTCGGCCATTGACGCATCCACTGCGCCCACTTGGTGTTCCTCAGTCGGCGTTGACCGCCGCATGAGGACGAGAACAACGTCTACCACATGGCCGCTGATCGTCTCGAAAGCACCAGGCCCAAGTCGGGCGACGGCAAGCCATGAATGCACCGCCAACATCTCCCGACGGAATTTGGTATAGCTACTGAGGAAGAGCCAGTTCTGCGTCGTGACAGCCGCCACAACGCCGCCTGCCTCGCACAGCGTTGATGCGCGAACAATAAGCGTGGTCGACAGGTCGTTTTTGGCCGCCGAGTAGTGCTCCCCTATGTAGCTCGACATGCGCACATGTTGCCGCTTGCGATTAAGGTACGGAACATTGGTTGCGACGAAGTGGTACATATTCGCCAGAAGCTCGGCCGCTTTGGCGAGCCCCTGAGCCGCAATACCCGCGAAGTGTATGTTCTCATCATTCTGCGCGGCCTCGCGCCGCAGGGCCTGCTCCAGCAGCGGCTGCAGTTCGCCGAAATTGGCAGACAGAAGTGACCCCGCTCCGGCCTTCTGGGGATCAATCAGGCTGCCCAGATCCGGCGCCTGCTCGAACAGGTCGTAGAGTTGCCCCATGCCCTCCACGAGCTTCTCATCACCGTTGGCGAGGGCAACCCAGTCATCTCTCTTGCCCCGCAGGCTCTGACCCGAACAGGCTACATTGAGCGCCGGCAGCTCGCGGTAGCCGCCGCTCTTCCACGCGGCGAAGGCCAGCGCGAAGGCCGCAATCTGCGTGCAGCGCGGGTCTATCTCCAAGCCGAACAGGTTGTCTCGCAGCACGGCATCCCCGGCCTCGCGCTCTGACAGGCCCTCTTCGGCCATACGGAAGCGCTGCATGATTTCGAAGGCCGCGACGAGGAAGTGCCCGGAACCGCAGCAGGGGTCCATCACGGTGATCTCGGAGGCGGTGTCAGGCCATCCCTCGAAGACGCCCGCAGCCGGCGTGCCGTCCTCCAGTGTCCGCAGGTAGGGCATCTCGATCGGCAGCGCCTCGTCCTGGTGCCGGCTCAGCCACCAGGCGCCGAGAGTGTTGTGCAGCAGAAACTGAACCATGTAGGGCTCGGTGAAGAGCTGCGTAACCGGGCCGATATTCTTCCCGCTGATCTTCTCTTCGCTGGCGTTGACCTCGTCCTTCTTCTTGCTCTGCCAGTACTGGTAGACCCAGCCGATGCTGTCGTCATCGGCGAAGACGGTCACGGGAAGCTGGTCAAGCAGCGCCTCCAACCCCTGCACATGCTCGGGTGCCAGTCGCACTTGCAGGACGGGGTCATCCGTGCGGAAGATCTGCGGCAGCATCCGGGAGGCGTAGCGGGCGGCGAGCTCCCAGCCATCCGCCGCGCCCTCATCCGGCGCGAGTTCGTCGCACTCCTCCAGCGTCACCGGGACACCGGTGGGATGCATGAGCAGGCTGTTCTCGGCGAGGAAGCGCGCGAAGAGCATCCGGTGCCAGTGCTCGTAGGCGCACTCAGCGAGAAGCGCATCAGAGCCGCCGAGCTGCCGAGCTTTGGCGCGCAACTGCCGGCGCAACTCGCGCTCGTCTGGCGACATGCTCGCGAAGGGCTGGTCGGCGTCAACCGCCAGCCGTTCAAGAGCGGCTTTGGCCCCCGCCTCGGCCATGTCCCGCGCCGCGACGATGGCCTTCTCCAGTTGGTTACGAAGTGAGGTGTCCAGTGGTGCCATCTGGGTGTGTCCCCCCGGCTATTTGAGCACTACGGGTTGGCCATTGTTGATGTGACCCATCAGCAGTGTCTTGACTTCCTCCAGATAGGTCTCGACATCCTCGGCGCTGGCGAGTGTCCGGGCCGGCAACTCCACGCCGATGGCCTCCGGCGCCAGAAGCTGCGCCGCCGCCAACGTGGCATTCCCGAACCGCTGAGGAAGCGCGTCGGCTCGGTTGCGCCAGTCAGCCAGCGAGACACCGTTGAGCGAGTCGAGCAGTTCGGCCTCAGTGGCGGTCTTCGGCTGGTCAGGCGTATCAAGCGCACACTGGGCGGAGATCTGGGTGCGCTGACTGTCGTCGAGCTGCTGCCAGTCAGCGGCCTCGGTGAGTGTCTTCATCCCGGCAGTGTGAACTTTCTCGTAGGTGGCGGACGCTTCATTCACCGCTTGGCGCAAAGCGTCAGCAAGTCGGTCTGATAAGGGAGCCACAGGATCAGGCTCGTCGAGCAGCGATCTGTTCTGGCGGATGGCCTCAACCTGGGGCGCCACTTCAGCGGCAATCGGCAGGCCCGAGGCATGCCCGAGGAGCGCCAGCAGAGCTTCCCACTCCGGCAGCCGCTTGGTGATTGCCTCCGCCCGGCTCCCCCATTCGGTCAGTTCCTCAGTGACCCGATCCTGCATCTCATAGAGCGCGACGCCCAACTCGTTGCCGACGCTCGACCGCAGGTCCTCAATATGTGTGACCGTTGGCTTCTTCGGCGCAGGCGGATCGCCACTCGCCGAGTCCGCCAATTCGACCATCCAGGTGATGAGTTCGGGGATGGCAGCGATCTCCTCGTTGGTCTTGCAGTTCACGTTGGCGTCCTGCAAGAGCTTCCGCACTGCTATGCGTTGCTGCGTCGTGAACTGGACGGTTACAGGTCGGAAGTCGGCGACGCCGATCTTGGTCTGGTCAAGAACCTTGAGTTCGATGGGCTTCCCATGTTCCGTGGCTGTGGCCAAGCCACCGACAGTCAAGGCCAGCAGGGCGCCATCAATGGCGTCCTGCGACCAGCCATAGGGGGATGAACGGAAGTGCTGACGGACCTCCCTGCCCTTCTTGCCCGGGCCCAGGTCTGCAATGATCTCCTTGCACACCGGGTGATCCGCGACCTCGCCCTCATAGCCAAGGGCCGCGAGGCAGTTCCCGTCGCCCCCTTTGGCCTGCTGGACCACTCTGGGCCACTTGGGACTGTCGGCCATGTTGAAATCTGGATAGAGGCGTGTCAGAGCGCGGTCGGCGGCCTGTTGAACCGCGCCCTGGAGGCCTACTCCGGTGACTTCATTTCCGCCCGCTTGGAAGACACGGGCAAGGCCCAGTATCTCCGCGACAAGCCCGTCCACCTTGACCTTGGCTTGCTGCTCCCGCGTCTCCATAGCCTGGCGCGCCACAAGCCCTTCGGGTGTGCTTGGCACGCCTCTGAGGCCGAGAGTCGTCTCCGCAGCCTTCCACTCGGCTATGGCTTCCCTCAGCCGGTCGCTGTCGTGTCTCGGCAGGAAGACGAAGACGATCGGACTGTCCGGGCCGGCGTCGCGGGCATCATGGAGCACGTTCTTCTCGCTATCAGACCATTCGTCCCTGATCCACACCGGCACGTCCCCGTCGCTTGGGTCAGGTGCATCCTGGCTGAAGTGCATGCCCAACTGCCGCGACACTTTGCTCGCACCATGTATGAGCTTGATGGCCTGCAGTTCATCGCCGCACCCTGTGCGCAGAAGCTGCGACCTCTCGTCGGCGATCCGGCCGGCATCATTGCTGATAGCAGCGAACTGAGTGTTGAAGTCGCCCTGCCAGACCTGACCCTCCTGTGTCTGGATAAGGTACTCGTCGCCAACCTTCATCAGGACGCCCTGACCCTCAAGGTCATCGAGCACCGCAGGTATGCGCTCGCGCAGGCCGGCGCTGCCCTCTCGAAGGTCGGCCACGAGAAGGTCGGCCATAGTCTCGGGGGTGGCACGAACCCCAACATCAGCGCCCTCTGTGCGCGTGATCTCGCCGATAAGCCAGGAGAGCGCGCACAAACTGTATTTCAGTTCGCCCTCGTTCGCGTCGGCCTGCTGTCTGAGGATCGTCTCGTAGATGTCCCTAAGCAACACCCCCGACTCCAGCAGGGCAACCGATTGCTGCCTGTAGATGAAGTCTGCAGGAACCACGGCCCCAAGCGGGCCATCGGCGATCGCGAGCGCCGCGTCGTGGACGATGCGCAACTGAGTCCTTAGTTGAGCGGCAGTGCCGGCTCGGTCCACTTCACGGAGCACGCGCTCCCAAAACCTCCTTCTTACGGGGAGGATGGGGTAGTCGGCGACGAGGTTGGCCTTGTCCTCTGTTCTGGGGCCTATCCTGGTGCCCTGCAACTGGCGATCAATCTCTCCGCTGCATCCGTCGACCACTGCCTGGACTGCCTTCATCTTGTCTGGCGTCTTCGCGAGCACAATGTTCCTGGTGACCTTCTCGACGTCTGTGTCAGAGAGTTCGACGCGAACAGTGAAACGGTCTTGGAGCTTCTGGAGAAGTTGCGTGCCCGAAAGCGCTGCCTGACCGGTAGCAACGAAGAGAAGACGATCGCCGAAGTGCTTCGTGCACGCCTGCGTAACCTGCTGGACATTCCCTGCGCGGTCAGTCTCATCGCCGATGTACTGTTGGACCTCATCAAGGACCACCAGTGAGCAAGGCATGCGATCGGCAGCTCCGAGCAGGTCAGCCATCGCATCAAGCATCTCCTGCTCCGTTATGTCCTGATCCCCGTCGAGTTGGGGGAACTGGGTGCGGATCTGGGCGAGAGCCCCCGCATTGTCATCTGCCAAGTGGGGTGTCGCCTCCAGCAGAGCCTGGGCGATGACGGGCGACACCCACATGTGGCGCAACTCGTCATTGAATGCCTTGCCTGCCGCCTCTATGCTGCTCTGGAATGTCTCGAGAACTCCTTCCTTCCTGAGCCACGTCACTAAGCTTGCGGCGGGGTACGCTTCGGGCAGGCCGAAGCTCCTGAACAGCACCGCCAGCAGGCCTCGGCGAATGGGCAGCGCATGCTGCAGCTCACCTGCGGCCGCAATCAGGCCGTTGCCCCTCTTGCCAATGGTAGAGAGTTCCGCCAGTTGATCCAGAATGTTAGCAGGGAGCTTGGCCAGCCCTCGAGGGGTGGCGCCATCGGCGAACGGCGTGTCTGTCCAGAGGTGCCACAACACCTTGATCAGATGGGATTTCCCGCTGCCGTAGAAGCCGCTGACCCAGACACCAGGCTGCTGCGCTCCGTCCTGGTTGCTGAGGTATGACTGCAGTATGCGCTCCAGACCAGCCGCGTACTGCCCCTCGCAGACGAAGTTCTGCAGTTCCCACCGCAGTGTGGCATCTTGGTCAAGATCGGCTACACCGTCATTGCGGATGGGGTTATCAGCAGGATGGCGGACGAATACATCGCCAACAGTTAGCTTCTGGTCCATCGGATGGCCCCCGTCAGGCAGTAATCGGCACGGCGTGGTAGCTCCAACCGTCGCGGGCGTCCAGAAGCCTGTAGACACCATCCTCGTGGGTGCCCGGGAAGAGGACGAGTAGACGGCCAGATATGTCTCCCGCGATGTCGTCTATGAGTTCGGAAACGCGCAGGCAACCGAAAAGGGTGGCAGCGCCTTGAACCGCAACAATAGTGTTCTCATCCGCCGCAACCAATGCCTCCCGGACTTGCTCGGAGAGGACAGCGCGGAAGTCGGCTAAGGCGAGCTGTATGCTCCCAGGGGCAACGAAATACTCAGCGCGATACTCCTGCGCAGCCATCCACTCGGCAAAAGCGTCCGTCAGGTCGACCAGATGCCAACTGCGGCCAGCCCGTGCGGTCGCGTTGGCGAACTCGCCGATGCGGTGCCGGGCCCTGCGCTCGTCCGTTGGGTCGTAGATGGCGAACCAGACCTTCTGGGGCCCCGACAGCCCCGCTGACCAGGGGAGCTTCGCGAACCCCTCGTAGTTGCGAATCAGATCGTCAATCTTAGCCACGAGCGTCCTCCATCTCATCCTCTGTGAGAAGACCTGCGAAACCGATGTCAACCACGCCGCCGACGCGCCGGTAGCTTACCCAGCCTCGACGTGACGCCTCAAATGCAAGCGTGTCAACCAGTGTAGCTGGCGCATCAAGCAGGCGGACCCAGTACGTGTGGAACAGGGCCTCGCCCTGAGCGCTGTCCAGGCGGCCCAGGGCCAACGCGTATGCTGTTGCGGCAGGCGTGGCGATGGCGCGGACTCTGGCCTTATTCGACCTGCCTTTGAGGTGACCCGACTGTGTCCATGAAGAAGCGGCATTGCGGGCGATCTTGTCGAGCGTGCTTGGGTTGAATCGGTCACCAACCGTCTCGGCCACAACATCCGCGAGTGCGTGTTTGCTGACGGGCTCACCCTCCGAAGCATCAAGGACCGGCGTCGCTGTCATGCGCAGAATGGGATCTCGCGCGTTTGCGCACAGGCACGCGAGCAGGGGACGGCCCTGTTCGTCCGCATCCCACAGCTGGCGCAGGACGCGAAAGAGCGGAACCCGTGGGTCGAGCGCGTACAGCTCAGTCATGCGCTGGGCTGTCAGCTTCCGCGTGGCTTCCGTGCGCTTGCCAAGCACATTCTCCAGAACGATCGCCGTTCTGTAATCGGCGTTGCTCGCCGAACTGGGGGTCACCGCCAAGAGACTGCTGAGTTCCGAAAGCATGATAGTGCGACTTGTTTGGGTGCCGCGGTCGCCGCACCGGAATCCGAAGCGCTCCGGGAGCGATGGTCCAAGTTGTGCGTCTGGTGGGTTGGCTGACATGGCGCTCCTGTTGGGCGGCATTCACGATACCACGACTGCGCACATCTCATTCCACCCGCGTCGGGCCGTTACCTCTGTTGAGAGCAGGGGCGGATGACCCTCCGGCTACCAGACACCCAGCGCCCAGTGCAGCTCTCGCCGTCCGATTTGGCCGTTGCTTAGCCTGCTGGCTGGGGAGCGGGAGGAGTATTCCGATGTACGGAGAAGTCACTATGTCACCTAACCGTGCACTTCTTACTATCGCGTAATGCTTCAATGACGATATGCTATGGCGGCTGAATCACTTGCGACGGACCTGAGAGACATCTCCAATGAGCACGGATAATCGGATCTCAGTGGCATGCAGTCATCGGAGGCCGTCGCAAGTTTGGGGCTGTATGACGTACTTGTGCCGCCTGTTTCAGCGCCTTGGCGTCCGGTGTCGCAGGACAGCCAACCGATCCCAGACGGCCTGACCAGTTCCCTTTGGGGTGCCAGCGCTTCTCTGGGAGACGAATGCTGGCGAGAGAGCCCTGGTCCGAGAGCCGAGGAGGAGACGATAGTGAACAGACTTGCGCATCTCCGGGTTGCGGCTCTCGCCGCCGATGCCATGCCCGCCGAACACGGGACCACCATGGGACGGCTTTGGGAAGGAATCGACACCGGGGCCACGCTGCCAGACGAGCTACACATCCTTTGGGAGCCTGATGAGCAGGAGGGTGTTGTCAACCGAGTGCTGATGCATCGCTGTTACGTGGACAGCGAGAACCCGCGGGACCGAGGCTGTCCGTTGCAGATCGTTCGCTATGCCACTGGGACATCGAACTTCGTGGAGCTATACGCGAGCGGCGAACTGGAGGGTGTCTACGACGAAGAGGAGTTCCTGCTCAATGCTGGCGCGTACCTCGGGATGGTTGCCCACCATATCGCCGACCTCTGCACACCGGTCCACGTCGGCCGGCACCTGGACCTCTCCGGGACCCGGTTCAGCAGCATGAAAGGTTTCCATTCCCGCGTCGAGGCGGACCTTGATCGGGCCGCCAAGACCGTCGATACTGTCCTCCCTTACAGGTCACGGCCAGCGGAACTCACGCATGTCCACTTCGAGGACGTCGCCAGACGAACCTATGGCGAGTCCTTTGTGAAGCTCCCGGAGGCGTACTCGGAGCAGTCAGACGCCTCGGCACGCGTGGTGCTGCTGGCGGCGTGTGTGGTGAACGCAGCAAGAATCACAGCGGACACTTGGCTGGCGGTGCTTCGCAGCCTGGGTCCCGAAGCTGCCGCACGCCTAACACCGACATGAACCGTGGTGCGTCCTCGCAAGGGCCCGGTAGCGCGCAATCATTGGCGCGGGCTTGCCTGACGCTTCAGGAGCTGGACTTCATCATCAACTACGACATCAAGTACCGCATGGGCGGCGCGGAGGAGTGAGCGGGTTGTCTGGCGCGTCCGCACCTGAACCTGAACTCATGGAGCCGGATTTCGGCGGCCCTCACCTTGTCATCGTGGGGGCCGGCGCCAGCCGGGCGACGCTGACCGATGCTGACAGGAACGGGCGCAACCTGCCGCTGATGGCGGACGTTGTGGACGCCCTGGACCTGCGCTCCCTCTTGGATAGTCGCGGATACGCAGACCAAGCCGGGGACTTCGAGGCCCTCTACTCACACTTGGCAGAGACTGGGGAAGACTCTCAGCTTCTGGAGCTTCTGGAGGGTAAGGTATCGGGTTACTTCGGGTCATTGGCGCTTCCGGATGAGCCCACCCTCTATGACTACTTGATCCTGTGTCTCCGAGACAAGGACGTCATCACCAGCTTTAACTGGGACCCGCTGCTGTGGCAGGCAGCCTGCCGAGTAGCATCGAGGTTCGGCGCTGACGTCGTGCCTCAGGTGTTGTTCCTGCACGGCAACGCGGGCATCGGGTACTGCATGGCGTGCAGCCCGGCGACACAAGGCTCAATCGGGACCCAGTGCCAGAAATGCGGCAGGCAGCTTCAGCCGAGCCGCCTGCTCTTCCCGGTGACCAACAAGGACTATACCAAGGACCCGTCGATCAGTCTCTCATGGCAGGCTGTCAGGGAGGCCCTGAGCCGGGCCTACATCCTCACGGTCTTCGGCTACGGCGCTCCCGCTACGGATACCGAAGCCGTCAGGCTCAT
Organism: Candidatus Zipacnadia bacterium; assembly: GCA_029821745.1. Classification (GTDB taxonomy): domain Bacteria; phylum Armatimonadota; class Zipacnadia; order Zipacnadales; family JABUFB01; genus JALGSS01. The sequence goes on along the minus strand of JALGSS010000005.1, from coordinate 15,794 downwards.
GAAAGAGGCTTGGGGAGACAGTGATTCTCGAGGCATCGAGTCGGTGGAGATCATCGACATCAGATCGGAAGATGAACTGCTCGACACCTGGGATGACTTCATCTGTCGGACCCACTACAGCGTCTCACGCTGCTTGGATGAAACGCGCTTGATGGATCATCCACGGCGGTCATGCGAGGGCCTCTGGTCAGCTACCATGATGCAGAACCCGCAGCCATTCCATCCATTCACGCCGAACGCTGACTGGGACCAGTTGGCGGCCGAAGTCGCGCCATTGATCGAGCAGGAAAGCACGTACAAACCGGAAGAGGCCATCTACTGAGACGGCCTGAGCAGGGCGTAGAGCGGATGGACGTCAACTTCAGCGGAGGTGCATATGATCTGCCAAGGTCGTAGTCTTCCGACACTGGTGATACTGGGGGCTGGGGCAACGCGGGGGGCCAGCTTCGTGCGGCCTGACCCGGCGCCTCAACCCCCTCTGGACGCAGACTTCTTCAAGCAGCTCGGCAACGCTGCAACCCCCGGCAGCCTCGTCGCGCAGGCGAAGGAACAGCTCGATGATGCTGTGGCCGGCGCGGGACTCCCCAGCTACGGTGACGCTAAGATGGAGGAGTACTTCATTCGGGCGGAGTTCACCAAGGCTCTCCGTGTGCACATGGCGACCTCCGGCGCAGACGACAAGCCGGGGCGCAGGGGGAACTTCGCTGAGCCAGTGGTGGCATACCGCAAGGCCATTGCGGCGCTCATCGCCGAGACGACAGCGAGCAGGAACTGCGCGTACCACCGAGCGATCGCCGACACGCTTGAGCCGGGGGACACCGTCATCACCTTTAACTACGACACAGTCATGGACACGGCGATGGAGGACGCCTCGTCCAACGCTGGCAAGGGCTGCGAGGTCGATCTCGGGCTCAGGGATATCCGGCTACGCAGTGTCCGCAATGCGCTGTGCGAAGCACGTCGGGGAGGCAAGGCGTTCCTGCTCCATCTGCACGGTTGCCTGAGTTGGCGTGTGGGCAACATGGGCGTCCCTCCTGAAAGCTTATGGTCTGAGCCGCCAGACGCACACCCCTGTCACTTGGACGAACGCCGTCAATTGGGCAATGACGGTGACCTCAACTACGAACGAATCACTTCTGTGGAACTGCTCCAGCCTGGCGACGGGCCGGAGTATGACCTCGGGGATATGGCTCGCCGGTTCATCGTTCCGCCGCTCTGGACCAAGCCAATAGCGCGGTGTCAGCTGCTTGAGAACCTGTGGGCGATAGCACGTATGGCACTCCGCAAGTGCAAGCGCCTGGTAATCATCGGGTACTCGCTCCCACCGGCCGATCAACTGACCAACTACCTTGTCGAGGTAGACGCCAACGTCAACTCGAGCGAGCGACTCGAGGAACTCGTACTCGTTGATCGGTCCGGATGCGTGCGTGAACGCATCGTCAACAAGCTGGCGGACACAAAGAAGGCTCCTGCCGAAGAGGCCATCGTCGAATACAGGGGCATCAAGCAGTTTGCCGAGAGCTTATCGCGGGGACAGGCTTCGACTACCGCTGCGGTCCTGCGTCGGTGAGCTGTATGGAAGGAAGAACAGCCATGAGCGCACGAGAAGCCGCAATCAAGGTCCTGCAGGACGCGGGAGGACCGCTCCCCGTCAAAGAGATCACCCGCCGCATCCTCGACCAGAAGCTGTGGCCAACCGGGGGTGCCACACCCGAGGCCACGCTTCGCGGTGTGCTGGGCGAGGACATTCGTCGGCACGGCGATCAATCTACCTTCGTGCGCGTGAAGCGCGGGGTCTTTGCTCTGCGGGAGGGCGCACCGGCGCCCGCTCCCGTGCCTGCTCCCACCGTCGCCGCCGACACCTACTCATTCACCGAGTCGGCCATCAAAGTGCTCGACGCGTGTGGCGACAAGCGCCCGATGTATTACCGCGACATCACCGAGAAGGCCATCGAAATGGGCTGGTTGGTGACCGAAGGCAAGACCCCCGAGATGACCATGTACAGCCAGATCATCTCAGAGATCAAGCGCTACAAAGGCCGGGGTGAGCAGCCACGCTTCGTCAAGCATGGACGCGGCCTGTTCGGGCTGACGAAGTGGATGGGGGAGGGCTTGGCCTTCCAGATCGAGCAGCACAACCGCCAGGTGCACAAGGACCTGCGCAAGCGACTGCACAAGATGGACCCCACGGAGTTCGAGGAACTGGTGGGCCAGCTACTCGCGGAGGTGGGTTTCGAGGACATCGAGGTGACCGCGCGCGCCAAAGACGGGGGCATCGACGTCCGCGGGACTCTGGTAACCGGCGAGGTGGTGCGCACCCGGATGGCGGTGCAGGTGAAGCGCTGGAAGGCCAACGTGCAGGCGCAGATCGTGCAGCAGGTGCGGGGGAGTCTGGGCACCCACGAACAAGGCCTCATCATCACCACGAGCGACTTCAGCAAGCGCGCACAGGCTGAGGCTGAGCGCCCGGACGCGGTGCCGGTGGCGCTGATGGACGGCGAGCAGTTCGCGGCGCTGCTGATCGAGAACGGCATCCACGTAACCCGCCTGACCCACGACATCATCGAACTGGATGTGGCGGAGGAAGATTGACCATCTCCGTTGCCGGAGGATCGTGCGGTAACAGATCGCTTGGAATGAGCATTAGTACCCTTGGTGGCCCATTGCAGCAGTCCACTCATGCCCGCAGACCAACGGTTATTGAGGTCGGCAACTTGCCGCACCAAAGCCGGCAGACTCGGGGTGACGTGCGTGCTCGGCGTCAAGAAGAAGTGCGGATATCTGGCGCGGTACTTAGCAGCTTGCCTTCGTCTGGCTGACCGGGCCTGCGGGGTGCTCAGTGCCGAGGGCAAGCCGCTGCCAATTGAGCGGTTGGCGACGCGGCTGTGCGCGGCTCCTGATGCCCTCGGGGACGTGCTACGCTGCGACTATCGCTTCCGGACTGGGAGTGGTGGCGATACCTCGCTCCTGCTCTGGGACCGGATGGACGAAGCCAGGAAGTCTCCCGTCCTGGCTTTGGCATACCGAAGTCTCTACTGGCGCGGGCTTCCGCAGAGGATCTCCGTGCTCACCGAAGAGATCGTCCGATGGCACGGCGGCTCCCTGAGTGAACGAGCACTGACAGCTCCGCTCGAGCGGTCTCCCCACTTCGTTGAGCGTGGCGGCAAGTGGATGTTGCGGGAGTGGTTCGAGCCGCGGCTGCAATTCGAACCCAGCTTTGCTCTCCTGACGATGCGGCAATCACGCGACCAAGGCATCTCCGAAGGTGACCTATCGCAATCAGCCATCGTCGTCTTGGGCGACGTCGCCTGCGTGCTGCCTTTTGAGCGGCTTTGGTGGGAACTGGGGAGGCTTAGCCGTACAGCGCTGTCCGCGTCGGACAGGCTCCGACTCGAAACGGCGCTGTTCAATACACAGGCGGTAACGTGGCTTCGCAATGGCCAACTGGCCGCCTCGCCGTGGCTGAACGAGGCCCTCGAGTGGTTTGGCGACCTGTCGGTTGCCCACCGAAACCAACTCCGTCGGCAACTTCTCGAGACATACCATGAGCACTTGAGTGACAGCGATCCGTTCTCCCAGTGGCTGTCGAAGGCCAAACTCAAGAGCACGGAACGAGCGCTACGGTACCTGCACTCAGTTGCGCCGGCGGCGGCCCCGCAGGCAGAAGTGTTTGAGCATGCGCTTGCCCCCGATGACATCGAGGCCCAGGTTGGCCTGGCTGATCCTGAATGGGCTGAGGGCGAAGATGGCAAAGCGCTTATCTCCCGGCTTGTTCGCCAGGCAGAAGACGACCTGAGGGTATCGCTCATTGGTGAAGGGGTCCTCGTGCTTGCGAATGGTGAGTTGATCCTTGTCCCCGGTGAGGCCGGCAAGAAGCTGGCCGATGGCCTCGCGACGGCCGTGACCGGAGTATCGGGCGAGGACCTGATCCAGCGGCTTTGGCCGACCCAAGCGCGTCCCCCCGTCGAAGCAGCGAGGATCGTGGACTACCTCACTGAACTTGGTTTGGGGGTCTCAGACGGTTACTGGCACGCTGCTCGGCCGGTTCTCCGCAGATTGCTGCGCCCTGCCGCTAAGAGCATCCGGGATGCCCTTGCGGAAGCGAACGGGCCACAGGACCTGGGGAAGCTGATGGCAAGTGTCGCTGCGGTGTCCCCTGACTGTCCTGGCCCGGTCCGGCGGATCGCTCACGAGATCCTGACGGACTACTTAGCGCGTTCAGCGCGGACCTGGCAACTCGAGTGCGGCAAATGGTGGTGCCGGCCCGAGGACCTGGCAACACACTCGCGGCTGGGTCGACTGCGATTGTCTGAAGCCGTTCAGTCTGACGGTGACCTTTTGGCATCGTTGATTGAGCAACTGGGTCTGGCACTTGAGGAACTGACGGAAACTGAGCTTCAGGATGTGGTGCGCGCCTTCACTCCTAAGCAGCGCGCCAGTGTGCCGGTGCTGCCACCCTCGCCAGTCCCCGCTCTACCAGAACCTGAAAGACCTGCGCCTCCAGAAAACCTCGGGCAAGTGCCACCCAAGCGCAGTGCAGTGACGCTCGACATGAGAATGCTGCGCTCGCGGTCACTGCGATTCACTCGTGGCGCCAGGCGCATCTTCCGATCGTGTCTGGGGCAAGGGAGGAGCGACAAGAGGATGGCACAGATCCTGGTTGAGGGGATCTACCGAGTTGACGTGGAGTTGGATTCTCAGGGCGAACGGCTGCGGAGCGATGGATTGTTTGAGTGGCTGAACTTGCAGGGGGCGGCACCGGGAGACAGGGTCGTTATCTACGCACCTGCGCCGGGGGTGTCCACTCCCCACGTGTCGCATGAAGCTGCGCCTCAGAAGAGTGAGGCCAAGGCGACAGGGGGGCACGTGCGTCTTCATCTCAGGGAGCGACTCGTCAGTGCTCTACAGGCGACTGAATGTGTGCTCTCAGTGGAGGACATGGTCCTACAGATTCAGGCAGGCGAGGGCGTAACTGCAGGAAAGGCCAGCGTGGCAAGCACACTGTCGAGTAACACTCATCTTTTCGCTCAGTGGGGCTCAGGCCTTTGGGGCATGCGTGAATGGCAAGGGAACTGGACAAACAGAGTGCCCCTGCACCTGCTGGCATGGCGCATCGAAGAGGAGGACTTGGTGGTCTCCATCCTGGAAAGCGAAGGGCGAGCGGTGACGTTATCTGAGCTGGCGGCGGAGATAGCCGCTCGCTTTGCGGTGCGCGTCGAGGCGGTCCACAAGGTCTCCTTCGTGCGACGGAGTGACCGCCGCATCTACTGGCCAGAAGGCTCCAACTATGTGATGCTCATGAGATGGTTATTGCCGCAGATGGACCTCCTAAGGACCTCTTGGCGATATCTGGTCGCTCACCCAGCCGCGATGGCGCGTGTGACCCGCTGGTTTGTGGCGCGTTGGGGGAGACCCCTCGGCACCACTGTGCGTGAACTTGGCTTAGACGCTGAAGTGGAGGAGAGATGACATGACTTTGCTGGCTCGGGCTATCGAGGACGCTCGCGAGATTGTGGCCGTTACCGCACTGGCAACGGTCGTCAGTTCACAAGTGAATGGCAGTACCCTGCAAGAAGGCGATGTGACCAGCGCTGTCGCGGATTTCCACCAGCAGTTGGTCGCCGACGGTCAGGGCTCTTGGCTTACGGGTGCCATGTACTCCCCTCGCGTCCTCAGGTGGCTGGCTGGGCGAGTAGCGAAAGCAGCTGGCGGGACGGTCAACGCTGACCCCGCGCAAACGGAGGAGACCGAGCGATGACCGGACCAGCTTCGGACATGTGCTACTCCATCCCCGCATCCAGGCTTCGTCGAGACGGCCTTGAGGTGCCGCCAGAGATGCTCGAAGATATGGGCATCACAGACCAAGTGTCAGTGTTGGCGCTGGATGCCGAAGGGGAGAGCTATGCTCTTCGCATCGATGCACAAACACGTCGGCTCACGGGAAGCGACCTCCGACGCTGGTGCGGCAGATACGTCGCTGATGGCGAGACAGACATCGTCATCGACGTGACGGACTTTGGCGATGGGCGCATTCGTCTTCTGACAGGCGATGCGGCGGTCTCATCGCCTGCCGGTCTGTTCCTCGGCAGGGAATGGACGATGATTGGGGCAGTGAAGGACGACCTCGGGGCCCGCTACCATGTTGAGGCGGAGAAGATGCTGACGCACGCCTTCATCTGCGGGGCCACTGGGTCTGGCAAGACAGTTCTCGCCAAAGCACTGTTGGAGGAAGCTCTTCAGCAAGGCATCCCTTGCGTGGCAGTGGACCTCAAGGGCGACATCAGCTCGATGGCGCTTTGGCTGGACAGAGATGATCCCGAGCTGTTGGCCGGTTGGGTCCACGGCGACTCTGAGCAACAGCGTATGAAGGCAGCACAGCGCGAGCTGTCCGAACACTGGAGACGCCATAGCGGGTGCTGCAGCAAGGAGAGCGCGCTGGGCACCGCCGGACTTCTCAGTGCCCGAACTCGCACTGTTGTGTACACGCCGCGAGTGCCTCGTGGCGTGCAGTTGGGGTTCCCCGCCGCGATCGCAGCGCCAGAAGGAGTGGCGAAGCTCCAGGAGTCCGGTAACTTGGACGAATTGGTCCGGAACCAAACGGACGCCTTCCTCGATCGCCTCTATCCTGGCACGAAGAGGCAGAAGATCGAGAACGAGCGCAGCTTCCTGTTTGAGCTTGTGAAGTCGGCTTGGCTCACTGGAGTCAGCCTCCACGGTAAGGAAGGCGTTGCGAACCTGATGCGCCTGATCCAAGACCCTCCGTTCAGCAAGATAGGTGAACTTGAGATCGGCCAATATATTGATGCTGAGAACCGGCGCAATCGCCTGTTGAACAAGGTCAACGGGCTTATCACTGGGCCTGATGCCAAGTGGTTTGAGGGGACACCCCTGGACATCAAGCTCTTCCTCCCACAGAGCGAACACGATCGCGTCCCCCTCAGCATAATCAACCTGGGCGACGTGATGGAGTTCGAGGACCGAAGCTTCGTCGTGGCTCAGGTGACAAGCGCCATCAACAATTGGATGAGATCGCTCACCGGCTCTTCATCACCGCGTCTACTGCTCTTCATTGACGAGATTGGGGGAGGTGGTGGTAAGCAGGCCCTGTTCGCCAGCCACCCCTATGAGTGTGCAGCTAAGTGGGGCCTCAACTACCTGGTTCGCCAAGGAAGATCATTCGGCGTGTGTGTGGTGATGGCAACCCAGAACCCGGGCGATGTTGATTACAGAGCTCTGTCCAACTGTGGCTTCCAGGTCATAGGGCGCTTGGGCACGAAGAGGGACCGAAGCAAGGCACTCGAATCGGCGAGTCTCCCGGGAAGGGCCAGGACAACGGTTGATCGCTTCATCACGGAAGCCGAACCCGGTGACTTCGCCGTCCTCCCTGGTGGCAACCAGGTGCGTTACATCAAGGGCCGGTGGATACACAGCTACCATACGCCGGTTTCACCGACCGACGTCTCTCGTCTGCCCAAGGCGCCTTAACCTGGTGCAACACGCAGCTGGGCGCCGTCCTGGCCCTACTCGTCGCTACAGCCATCGCCCTGCTTGTGTTCTGCTTGGACCGGATCTGGACGAGCCCAATCACGTGCCAGGCTGCTGAGGCCTGGGTCAGCCACTCAGGAGGAGTTGCGGTGCACTATCCACCTGTTCGTCAGATGGTTCGCGAGGCGGTCGAGGAGCTCGGGAGCCCGACCACCAACGTGGCCGTGAGGGATTGGATCATTGGGCGGTATCCCGACACCAATCTTGGGACGATCGACGCCCAACGTATTGTCTGCACAGTCAACCATCCATCGCGTGTCCACTACTCGGAGAACCGTCGGGCAAGGGTCTGCGACGATCTCCGCTACGACTTTCTCTACCGTCCGGCTATCGGCGAACTCGAGTGGTGCAGGCCGGAGAAGCATGGGGTATGGAGCATCGAGGAAGATGAGGATGGCGGCTTCGCGATTTGCTGCGATGACGGGGAGCTGGTCTACCCGGAGCGACGGGAACCAACTGCGACACCCGTTGAGCCTGCTCCAAAGCAGGCGAGGGCGGCCATTCCCATCACGCAGGCACAGATTGATGCCGCCAACCGGTTGCACGCCCGATGCCCACAGTGGTCTTCTACCGACAGAGCCTTCGAGCAACTCGGCGAACGGTTCCCGGGCTGGGGTCGAGAGTCGTGCATCCTGAAATCGGCCGCTATCAACGATCTCTACTCGACCAACGTGTTCGCCATCTGGCGGATGGCCGAGCATCTCATGCACGTGATGGCCGACCCTCCGGCGGACGAGGACGACTTGGCTGAGGCGATCGCGTCGCTGCCCAACGCAGAGGGAGATGCAGTGGCGCAGCGTCACTGGAGCTTCACCTCCAAGATTCTACACTTCTTCGTCGACGGTGACCGCTATCCAATCTACGATTCATTCTGCCGAATCATGGTCTCTTACCATCTCGGCCCGGGCGGGCGCGTGCCGGATGCCGGCAATCCCTATAGGGCTTTCATGGCGAACCTGGAGCGGGTCCGAGAACTGTCGACTATCGAGGCATCGCTGCGTGACCTGGACCGCTACATGTGGCTCGTCGGACAATATCGAGACTGGCTGAAGAAGGGTGACGAGGCCATCACCAACGGGGAGTTGAGGGGCCTCTTTGAGAGCGAGGAGGCGGAGGCACAGGCCGATCTTCGGCTGCTGTTGCCGTCTGCGCAATGAGTACCGGTCGCTTTCAGTTGAATTGCAGCAGAAGGGCGTGACATATGGACTTCGACCAATACATCGGCATCGACTACAGCGGGGCTGCGACGACGCGGTCTCGTTCGAGAACCCTCCAAGTATACGCTGCCAAGGATGGGATGCCCGAGTTGGTCCGGACCCCTGCCGCACCGGAGGGCAAGCACTGGAACTGGTCCCGGATGGAGATCGCCGAGTGGCTGGTTGAGCAGGCCAGATGCGATCAACGGTTCGTAGCCGGTATCGACCACGCCTTCAGCTTCCCGCACAGTTACTTCGAGCGGTATGGGCCTACCGGGTGGGATGAGTTCCTTGAAGACTTCGTCGAGCATTGGCCCACCCACAAGCCGGACGTGAAGGTGGACGCCATTCGCTTTGGCGATCCCCAGCGCGTTGGCAGTCCTGATGAGTTCCGCCTCTGTGATAAGTGGACCAGTTCGGCCAAGTCGGTCTTCCTGTTCGACGTCCAGGGCCAAGTCTCCAAGTCCACGCACACCGGGATTCCCTGGCTCTGGCATATCCGCAACGAGGTCGGGGATCGGGTGCACTTCTGGCCCTTCGATGGCTGGGAGATTCCTTCTGGGAAGTCGGCGATCGTCGAGGTCTACCCGGCCATCTTCAAGGGCCGGTACTCGCGGGAAGACCGCACCGCCGACCAACAGGACGCGTACGCCACCGCCCGATGGCTCAAAGAGACCTGCGACAACGGCTTTCTGCCGAGATACATGATGCCACCACTGACTGATGGAGAGCGGCGACAGGTAGAGCTTGAAGGATGGATACTGGGGATAGCGTAGTAGGCGCGACTGCCAGACCTCGTCGTTGGCGTCCCAATGGACCCGCGCTCCGGGCCTCATGGAAGGTCCGGTCAAGTGCCCGGGGTCCCGAATGGCAGTTCCTCGGCATCGCCGCCCAACATGGCCAGTGTTCGTCGGGCAGTTCGGCGGCCTGAGCAACCTAAGATGAAGGTCTGACCCCCGGTCCGATGAACTTCATCATGTCTGCTCGTCTACACGTGCCCTTCCGCCGCCGGGCCCGAGCCGCGCAATCAGTGGGGGAAATCGCTTTGCCAGCAAGCCTGACCTGGGTCGACTTCTCCGCTGACCAGCAGCGCCGGATGATGGAACTTCTCGGCGCCTGGGCGGAGCGCGAGACGCTCGATCAGCTTGGCATTGGCACGATCCGCGATGCGTTCTCGGACTTCTTCTTCCCCGGAACCAGCACCATCCAGACACGCGCCCGCTACATGCTCTTCGTTCCCTGGATGTACCGAGATCTGGAAGTGCAGCGGATATCCTCCGGGCAAATTCAGGACCGCGTCAGGGAGTATGAGGAGCACGTCGTCGTATCTCTCCAGCGCAACTGCCCCGACGAGCCCGGCATCATTGGCGCGCAAGCCGGGCGCTCAGTGCTCCAGATGCCCAGCAGCATCTACTGGACGGGTCTCGAGAGCTGGGGCATCCGGCGCTTCGAGGGTCTTCGCAGAGCCTACCACCAGAAGCTCGATGGCTTCTATGAGCGTCTGAAGCATCGTCGCGGGCTTGACAGCGAGGTCCAGCAGGAGACGGCGGCACAGCACAACTGGCATCCCAAGCTTCCCGTCTCGCCTGAGGAATGGCCGGCGGCAAAGACGCTGGCGCTGCAGCATGCAGAGGCGATCTTCCTTCGAGACCGCACCATGGAGGAGCATCCGGATGCGCTCCTGGCGCGGCTTATTGATCTGCGTGTGGCTGACGGTGACACCCCGCGACTCTGGGCCGTGCCCGAAACCCAGAGGTTGTCCTCCGAACTCCGCGAGGAGATGGACCGCGCGCAGTCGTTCGCGGAACTCATGCAAGGGGCGAATCTGGTGTATGCGCTGGTGCTTGCCGAAATGGATGAGTGCGCCGAAGCCCCGGAGGGTTATCGCGAACAGCTTCTCGACTGGGCCGACCTGAATGTACCGAGACTCTCCGCACATGCGCAGCACGCGGACCCCGGGCAGTGGCTGGCAGTTCAGCAGCGACGGCCATCGAGGAGCGCTCTGAGCTTTGAGGGCCGCTGGCGGGCCCACTTGCTCGGGCTGGCCGATCTTCATGACCTCGCCGGCGACCATGAAGCCAAACAGATGATTGCTGAACGTGAGGTGCGCGTAAAGGGCCGACGGGCTCGCGTTCACGGTGGGCGGCGGCTTGAGCGGTGGACTGGGCTCGGGCAAGTCAGCACACTCGATTTCCGCTGGGTCACAGTGCGCACAATGATCGCGGATATCGTCCAGGGCCTGGAGCTTGAGAACCATGCTTGACCCCTCGGACAGACAGGTCTACTGGGAGCCCCTCGTACCGCCACCAGGATACACGCTGGATATGGCGGTCGCTACGACCTACTCGCTCGATCTGCAGGCGCTGCTGATGGCTGCTGTCCCGATGGCCTTCGGGTCGCTTGACGTGGCAGAGGACGGCCTTCCCGACCCAATCCAGGCGCTGGCTTCACTGCAGCGGGTAGCTCGACGGACCACGGTTTTCTGCGAGCAGGCGCAGATCGCACAGCCGCGGCAGTACTCGCGGTTGTTCAGCTTGCTGGAGCCGGTCGTGGCCGAGGTGCAGGCTCCCCGCGGCGGCGTCTTCCATCCGAAGATATGGCTCGCGCGCTACGAGGCCGAAGAGGGTGATTACTGCTACCGGCTCGTGGTGCTCTCGCGCAATCTGACCCTCGATCGCTCGTGGGACACCATGTTCGTGGCCGACGGCTGGCCCACTGAGGAGGGGCGCAACTTCCACGACCCGCTTGTGGATTTCGTCTCCGCCCTGCCCGACCTTTGCGCACAACCGCTTGATAGGGATCGGCGCGAGGCAATCAAGGGACTCGCACAGGACCTCAGGCATGTGTGGTTCGATCGGCCCGAGAGCGTGTCGCACCAGCGCTACCGCCCAATCGGCATTGACGGCTATGACAGTCTTTCCACCGGCAGGGCGGACCGGCGACTCGTCATCTCTCCGTTTCTGTCAGACAACACCGTCAGTTCCCTGTTCGATAACGCCACTGAGGGCATCCTGATTTCGCGGGTGGATGCACTGGATGGCCTTCGGCAGGAGACTATTGATCGGCTCAGTGCCTGCAGCGTCTACTACTGGCTTGACGATGTGGCCGATGAGCCATCAGACGACGAGATCGACGAGGCCGTCCCGGGTCATGAGCCTGAGGCTGGCGAGACGCTACGTGGACTTCACGCAAAGATCATCGTGACCGAGCACGGCGACGATACGTGGGTGCTGATCGGCTCCGCTAACGCTACTGACGCCGCCTTCGGCGACCGCAACGTGGAGTTTGGCGTTCAGCTCCAGGGCAAGGTCGGGACCCTCGGCATCGACCGCATCCTTCCGAATGACGATGACGAGCAGCAAAGGGACGCAACGCTACGCAACCTGCTCATGCCCTACACACGAGGGCCCAACTTCGAGCCACCGCCGGACCAGCCCGTTGAGCAGAGGCTGCGACAACTCCGTGGTGACTTGATCGCACTTGATCCGGGGCTGGGTATCGCTCGCGCAGGGGACGGTCTCTGGGACCTGGTGATTGATCCCGCCGGCGCGCCGCACGAGTTGCCACCCGACGCCACGGTCCGCTGCCGCCCCATCTCTCGCCAGCAGGAGGCGAGCCTTCGCGATGCTTCGGCGTTGTGGCGCGGAGAGCCCGTCGTGTTCGAGCGAGTGTCACTCGAGACCCTGACGACATTCGTTCTCTTTGAGATACACGTGGAGGGCGAGTCGAAGCAACTCGTGATGAACTTGCCGATACGCGAAGGCTCCATGCCTGAAGAGCGTGAGGACGATCTCATCGCGCGGATGATCGAGGACAGCGATGGCTTCCTGCGCTACTTGCTCATGCTGCTATGGGACGACGAGGCGGTGGAGCTCGAGGTGCTCGGGAAGACATCCTGGCTGTTTGCGAATGGGCACACCGGCGGGAATGACGCAATGGTGCCGCTGCTCGAAGAACTCGTGCGCGCCTTCAGCCGACAACCGGAGCGCCTCGACGACATCGGCGATCTCGTAACCCGCCTGCGGAAGACCGAGACGGGGAAGAAGATCGTGCCGCACGAGTTCATGCAGCTTTGGCGCGCCTTCGAGATCGCGCGGGGTGAGACTGATGCGTGATCCCATAACGCACCAGCGCGTTGAGGAAGTCATTGCGCCCCTGAAAGACTTCCAGCGGCGCACAGTTGACTACGTCTTCGAGCGCCTCTTTTGCAGTAGCGATGGATCGGGGCGCTTCCTTGTGGCCGATGAGGTGGGACTGGGAAAGACGCTGGTTGCGCGCGGTGTGACTGCCCGAACCATCGAGCACCTGCAGGGCGACGTCAAGCGCATCGACATCGTCTACGTGTGCAGCAATCAGGACATCGTCCGGCAGAACCTTAATCGCCTCAACTTCCTCGCGGACGTCGATGCAGACGCGCTCTGCACGCGGATCACGCTGATGCCAATTCAGGCCTCGGAACTCAATAGTCGGCGCGTCAACATATTGGGTCTGACGCCGGGGACGTCGTTCGATTTGAAGTCGAGCACTGGTCGCGCGATTGAGCGCGCGTTGATCTGGCGCATGCTCGATCCGCACTGGCACCTCAGCAAGACGCGCGGCGCCACTAAGGCGTTCAGGTGCACCTGCGGCAAGAAAGGCTGGAAGAGGGAGCTCAGGGATATCTCCGGCCGTGAGATCGACGCCTCGCTTGAGAAGGCCTTCGTCAACAGCGTACGCGACGACCCGGATTTGCGGAAGCAGTACAAGAGCGTCTGTGGCGACTTCTCCTGCCGTCCATTGCCATCGGGAGCCGGCAGCCGGCGCGGAGATTTGATAGCCAAACTGCGCATGCGTCTGGCCACTGTCTGCGTCCGTGCGCTGGAGCCCGACCTGATTATCCTCGATGAGTTCCAGCGTTACCGCGAGATCATCGACGGCGGCGATGAAGAGAGCTTCCTGGCACACGAACTGCTCAACTGGCAGGACGTTAGGCTTCTCCTGCTCTCGGCCACGCCCTATAGGATGTACACCGGCTCGGGAGAGGACGAGGACCACTACGATGACTTCATCGCTGTCTCCCGGTACCTGCTCGATGATGATGCTTCTGTCGATCAGCTCAAGGAGGCGCTCGGAGACTTCCGAGAGGGCCTTCACGGGGCGCACCACGCCGGAATGGCGCCGCTCGAAGAGGCGCGCAATCGTGTGGAGGCGCAGCTGTGCAAAGTCATGGTGCGCAATGAGCGCGGCCGTAGCGCCGATGAGGAAATGATCCAGAGCGCGGCGGATGAGTTCGTTCCGCTGGAGCCGAGCGACCTGCGCGACTACGCCCTCTTTGACCAACTGGGCGAGGCGGTCGATGGGCCTGCGCCTGTCGACTACTGGAAGTCCGCGCCCTACTTACTCAACGTGATGGACGGACCATCCTACAAGCTGAAGCGCCAGCTCATCGATCAGCTTGACGCCCACACGCGTGTCAAGCCCGAGTCAATACCAGATGGCGCGCTGTTGCGCCCGGATGCCATCGAGGACTATGCGGAGCTGGACCCACGCAATGGCCGCATGCGCGCGCTGATGGCGGACATGCTCGACAACGAGGCGTGGCGGTTGCTGTGGATACCGCCGTCGCTGCCTTACTACCGCAACGGGTCCCACTATGACCGACCGGAGTTGCGCGACTTCACCAAGCGCCTCGTGTTCTCATCGTGGGGTATGGTCCCGCGAGCCATCGCAACGCTGTGCAGCTACGAGGCCGAGCGACGAATGATGGCTGAAGCGCAGGAAGTGCAGTACTCAAAAGCGACCTCGGAAGTGGCGCGGCTGCTTGAGTTTGCTCGTGAGCAGGGCAGGCTGACGGGCATGCCAGTGCTCGGGATGCTCTACCCGTGCGTAACCCTCGCCACGGAAATCGATCCCCTGTGGGATGCGATGTCTCACCCCGAGGGCATCCATCTCGATGAGCTGCAGACGCGTGTCGAGGCCAAAGTGCGGGAACTGCTGGAGCCGATTGTCCAGAGGGAAGCCCACACGCGCGAAGGACGCACTCAACGCGCCGATGAGTCGTGGTACTGGGCTGCTCTCGCGCGGCTGGACGCCAAGCGTCACCCCGAGAAGGTGCAGGAGTGGCTGGACACGGGCGATGACGATCTGCGATGGTCGAAGATGCTCGAGATACGCGGCGATGAGGGCAAGGCGACCAAAGTGCCGGAGGGCTTCCCGGACCACGTCGCTGAGTTCGGGAACTGCTTTGCGGGCGAGTCCGAGCTGGGGCCGCCGCCCGACGATCTCTACGAAGTCATCGCGCTGATGGCGCTGGCCGGTCCGGGAGTCGTTGCGCTGCGAGGGCTTCTTCGCCAGACGCCCGATGGCCTGAGCAAAGCCCCCGAGCATCTCATGGCCGGGGCGGCTCGGATGGCGTTGGGCTTCCGTACGCTCTTCAGCCTCCACGACGTCAGGTCCCTGCTCAGGCCGCCCGGCCGTCGGCAGAAATCGCCTTACTGGCGCATGGTGCTGGAGCACTGCGTGGGCGGGAACCTGCAGGCGGTGATGGACGAGTACGTTCACGTGCTCCGCGAGAGCCTGGGGCTGATCGACGCAGGCCCGGCCCGGATCGCGTGGGAGGTGGCCGAAGAGGTGGCACAGGTCCTCTCGCTGATGGGAGCGCCCCTATCGCTGGACCATTTCGACTGGGGGCCGAAGCGCGGACTGCGCAAGAATGGCGATATCCGGTTGCGCTGCCGATACGCGCTGCGCTTCGGCGATTTGCGCTCGGAGGACGGCGCGGTCGCCCGCCGAGGCGATGTGCGCCGCGCCTTTAACTCACCCTTCCGGCCCTTCATCCTCGCGACGACTTCGATCGGCCAGGAGGGCCTGGACTTCCACCTCTACTGCCACAGCATCTGTCACTGGAATCTGCCATCGAATCCCGTCGACCTCGAGCAGCGTGAGGGTCGGATCAACCGATACAAGTGCCACGCGATCCGGCGCAGCGTCGCGCGCGATCTGGGCCTTCCCGGCCTGCAGTCGCGAAATGGTGACCCGTGGCGAGCGCTGTTTGAGGCCGCCGAGACCAAGCGC
>JALGSS010001111.1 GCA_029821745.1 Candidatus Zipacnadia bacterium | reverse complement strand
GCAATGCCCCGTCTGGAAGCGACGCCTACCGGCGCGTCAGGCAAGGGCCCGGCGAGCGCGGGCAAGAGCTTCGACCGTCCAGATGACAGGATACAGGCGCTCCCAGTACCACAGCGACGCGAAATAGAGCCCGATCGGCGCCGGTTGAGTCCATGTACCGTCTTCGAGACGCCCAACCAAATAACTGACGCCGTCGCGGATGCACGGGTTCGCTGCCGCGGGCCAGGCGGACAGGGCGGAAACGCCGACGGCCGTCTCTTCGACGGAGGATGCCACTTGGTCGGCTCCCCCCCATCCCCCATCGGCATTCTGGGCTCGGATCAGGTACTGCACCCCTTTGGCCGCAGATTCGCCCTCGCGTTCCAGCTCCGCGAGTCCCAGAAGTACGCGCGCAGTGCCCAACACGGGATTATGTTTCCCGGGCGCGGCTTGATTGCCGAACCACAGGGGTAGCCACGACCCATTGGCCTGCTGGCATCTATGAAGGTACGCGATCCCACGCGACGTCGCCGCAGACACGCGCTTCGAAGTGCTCGCCGATGCCCGCAGGGCTCGCAAGGCATGCGCGGTGATGTCCGGACAGCTCTGGTCGAAGTCCGTATTCTGCAGGTCCAGCAACCATGTGACACCGGACGCGAGGGCCTCGTCATGCCCCGTTCCGGCCAGGGCGAGCAGCGCGCCCGACGTATCGTCGGCATCCGGCACGCTGCCGGACAGATCTGTCCAACCCCAACCACCGGGATCAGCGCCGGTGAAGGGGTGCACCTCGCCGTATTGCCGGCGGGCCACCCATCTGCGGGCCGGGGCCAAGTTCGGACCATCGGCGGGCGGGTCGATCGCGAGGGCATTCAGCGCCCCCGTGGTGACCCAAATCGCCAGGTTCGTGTCGATGGGCCAGCTCCCGTCCTCGCGTACCGTATTGCGCAAGAAGCCCAAGGCCTTGCGGACAACCGGCTCCTCCGCTCCGAGCACCGGGACCAGACTCATCGTGACGAAGGCGGTCAGTGGCGCAGCTTCAAGGAAGCCTCCGCTCTCGGGCTGAATGCTGCGGATCTTCTCGATCACCCGCGTGCGAGACGCGCGCCGCAGGCAGCGCGTGACCGGGTTGACCCGAGGGTGTCGGCTGTCCAGAAGCATCCCCACGGCGATGAGAGCCGGGAGCGCGTAGCTCACAACCTGCAGCCGGACCGCCTTGTACAGCCCTTGCGGCAAGGCCGCCAGCTCGTAGGGCAGCCCCGGAATGTCACTCCAGTCGGCAAGCCCCGCCAGGGCGCAGTTGCACAGAATCGGCACGGCGAAGGTCCTATCCTCGCCGTAGATGGCCTTCACGCTCTCGGCTCTCTCGCCGGGCGTGCTGCCCGCCAACTGTGTCACGTAGGCGTCGGCCCGAGCTTGCGCAGCGACGGCGTCGTCCAGGCTCTCCACGACAGCCTTCTCAGCCAGCCGCAGGGCCGACAGCGCCAACAGCGACGTGGACAGGTTGCTAGGACTGTCAGCGGTGTCCCCCCAGCCGCCATCGGCGTTTTGGTTCTCGACCAGCCACCTGACGCCCCGCGCAATGTGCTCCCTATCGTCGGGTAGGTTCGCGAGACAGAAGGCGCTGACCGCCGTCGCCGTCGAGAGTGCCGAGGACGCTAAGTGACCCTCCCAGTGCCCCTCCGGGCACCGCTGGGCGAGCAGGTACTCCCGCGCGGCTGACAGCGCGTCGTCAAGCTGCGCCAGATCCATCATTCGGGCGCCCTCCGCCGATGCTTTGAAAGCAACCAGCGCCACAGCCATACCTGGCCGTGTCCCAGGCACTGGAACACCATCCGGCGGGACCAAGCAGCGCCGGCCCCCGTCTGGCTGTCCCAGTACAGCTTCGGCATCCACTCGAAGTTGAACTCATAACACTCGCGCACAAGCTGCCATTGCAGGCGCGTCAGTTGGGGCCGCCGCCGCGTCTCCGGGGCGCCGATCGGCGCGTACAGAACCGGGAAGATCGTCACCGGCTCGCCCACGAGTGACCGAACCCACTGAAGCGTGCGTTCCGTGTCCTCGGGGGTCTCTTCAGGAAGCCCCACGAGCAGGCTGGCCATCGGGATGAAGCCGGCCTTGCACAGTCGCAGGAGCTGCTCGGCACAGGCGTCGCTCCATGCGTCCTCCGCAATGTCACCCATCTTCGGGGC
>JALGSS010000163.1 GCA_029821745.1 Candidatus Zipacnadia bacterium | reverse complement strand
TCTCCTGCTTGTGCCGGTGGCCCCGAAGCGAACAATCCCCGTGCCGTGGCACGGTCTTTCCGTTCGTTATGGGGTGCCGGGTCCCGGCCCGGTACACTTTCGGGAGAAGAGCCCATTTTCTGTACGAGATGCGGTCGGCTCCCGTCGGGAAGAGGATTCCCGTGCTCGCCGTCACGGCGGTGTCGGCCAAGACGGGATTCCATTTCGCACCGGAGAAGGACGGGGATTACTTCCCCGCGGACGACTACATGGCGAAGCCGGTGAAGGCACAGGAACTCCTCCGCCGCGTCCGGAGGCTGCTCGAACAGGGCACGTAACGCGCGGCGCGTCGGCGACGCGCCGGCGCGAGGAAGAAGAAGCGCACGCATGCTGAAAAGCCTGAGCAGGTACTTGGCGACAGCGATTCTCCTCTTCGGCCTGTGGCTGCTGTTGACGTCGACGACCGAGCCTCAGGAGGTGATTGCCGGGTGTGTCTGTGCACTTCTCGTCGCCCTGCTCGGCTACAAGAACTTCAGCGCTCGCGGCTTGCATATGCTGTCGCCGCGCCGCCTGGCGCACCTGTTGATCTACCTGCCGATCTTCTTCTGGCAGATGCTCAAGGCGAACTTTGATGTCGCCTACCGGGTCGTCCACCCGCGCATGCCGATCCGGCCCGGCATCGTGGCCATCAAGACGGATCTGAAGACGGACATCGGCAAACTCTTCCTCGCCAACTGCATCACACTCACCCCGGGGACGCTGACCGTTGAGGTCCGTGGGGAGTATCTGTTCATTCACTGGATCAACGTCAAGGCTGAAGACGTTGAGAGGGCATCCGAGTTGGTGGGCGGCCGATTCGAGAAGCACGTGAAGGCGATATGCGAATGAGTGCCGGCCTCTACATCGCGTTCTTCAGCGTCGGCGTGGGCGGGGTTCTGTTCTGCATGATCCGTGCTCTTCGCGGTCCCACCGCCTCGGACAGGGTGGTCGGCGTTGACGGGATGATCACCATTACGACCGCCCTGATGGTCCTGCTGGGACTGTTCCTGAAAAGACGAATATATGTCGACGTGGCACTCGTGTATGCCGTGCTGGCATTCGTGGGCGTTATTGCAGTCGCGCGCTACTTGGAGAAGGGGCTATGACTGCCGCGACCATCATAGGCGGCGTCGTGGTGGGCTTTGGGACGATCTTTCTTTTCCTCGGTGGATTGGGGATCCTCCGCCTTCCCGACGTGTACAACCGGCTCCAGGCGGGGACGAAATGCACGACCCTGGGTGCCGTCTGCACAATTGTGGGCGTGGGGATAATCGAGCCGGGCTGGCTGTGCAAGGCCGTGGTCGTGGCCCTCTTCGTCCTCCTGACGAATCCGATCAGCGCCCATGCCCTGGCGAGGGCAAGTTACAGGAGCGCCGTGCCCCTCTGTGAGGGTACCGTTGTTGACAAGTGCCGGGAGTTCGGCGAGTGCGAGGAAGCGGGAAGCACGGCCGAGACGCCCGACGTGACCGCGGGTAGCGAGCCATGACGATCATTCAGGCGGTCTTGATCCTACTCATGCTGGTTGCGGCGGCAGCGACGAGCGTGTTCAAGGACCTGATCAGTGCCGTCGTGGCCTGTGCCGCGGTCAGCCTGCTTGCCTCGGTGCTGTTCTACCTCCTGGATGCGCCCGACGTGGCGATGGCGGAGGCGGCCATCGGCGCGGGACTCACCACGGCGATATTCGTCCTCGCGGTGGTGAAGACGCAACGACACGAAGGCTGAGACGATGCGGAAAGTCCTTGCGTTCCTGCTTGTCCTCGCCGTGGGGGCAGGATTCTGCGCCGTGCTCGCGAAGATCCCCTTCGGAACGGACAAGGTGGGTGTCGCCAACCACTACATGAAAATGGGGGTCGAGGAGACCGGCGCGGGGAACATCGTGACCTCCGTGGTCGTTACCTACCGCGGCTTCGACACGCTTGGGGAGGTGACGATCCTCTTTATCGTCGCCATCGGCATCGGGGCAGTGCTCTTTGCGGAGAAGAAGCCGGCCCGCGAGGAGAAGGAAGAGGCGAGCCTCATCGTCCGCACGGGTTCAAAGGTCCTTTTCCTGCCCATTATCCTTCTGGGTGTGTATGTCTTCGTTCACGGCCATCTGACGCCCGGGGGCGGTTTCCAGGGCGGCGCGGTCATCGCGTCGGGCTTCCTGCTGCTCTATCTGGCGTGGCCGCGTCGTCGCGCGAGCCGACGCACCTTCAGCGCCGTGGAGAGCCTGGCGGGCGTCGCCTTCGTGGCGATCGGCCTTCTCGGGGTTATCTGCGGTGTGGGTTTTCTGGGCAATTTCCTGCCCCTGGGGACGCGGTTCACCCTTCTGAGCGCGGGGGTCATCCCCATCATCTATATCGCCATTGGGCTGAAGGTAGGGGCGGAACTCGCGGGTGTCGTGGCCAACCTGATGGAACGGGAATAGGCTGAGACAATGGAAATCCTTGCACAGTACATGTACTACGTCGGGGGTGTCGGCCTGATCATGATAGGCCTCTACATGGTCCTGGCAAAGACGAACCTGATCAAGATCATTCTGGGGCTGACTTTCCTCGACACCGGAACACACGTGCTGCTCGTGGCGATAGGGTACGTCCGCGGCCGGACAGCGCCGATCTTCAGCAAAGGCGTGCCAGAGACGACGCCGGTCGTGGACCCCGTGCCTCAGGCGCTGGTGTTGACGGCCATCGTCATCGGCATCGGGGTGATCGCCCTGGCCTTGGCGCTGGCGGTGCGGGTATACCGGCACTACGGCACGCTCGATGTGCGGCAGATCAAGGGGCTGAGATGGTAGGCGCGGCACTCCTGATTGCGATACCGCTCGCCGGCGCCTTCGCGATACCCCTTGTGGCGCTGCTGTCGAAGAGGGCGGCCAAGTGGATCCCGCCGTTTGCCCTGGCAGCCGACCTCGTGATTGGACTCATTCTGCTTCCGGATGTTCTCGAGAAGCCGATCATCGTTTCGATAGGAGGTTTTCCGCCGCCGATCTGCATTAACCTGGTGGCGGGGCCGCTGGGGCTTTCGCTTGCGATCCTCATCTCGTTCATCGCCCTGCTGATCAGCATCTATGCGGTCGGGTACATCAAGACGGAGCCGACCGAGAAGTACCACGCCCTCTTCCTTCTGCTCACCACGGGCGCCTTGGGCGTCGTCCTGACGGGTGATATTTTCAACCTCTTCGTCTTCTTCGAGATCCTCTGCGTGGCCTCCTACGCCCTCACGGCCTATCGGAAGGATCGGGCGGGCAGCGAGGCGGCGATGAAGTACCTCATCCAGGGGACCGTGGGCTCGACCTTTATTCTCGTGGGGATCGCGTTCCTCTATGGGCTCTTCGGTACGCTCAACATGGCCGACATCGCGGCCAGGGTGCCATCGGCAGAGCCGCTTCATCTCTTCCTGATCCTCGCGTTCTTCATCGTCGGGTTCGGTGTCGAGGCGGCTATCTTCCCCCTGAACGCCTGGCTCCCCGACGCCCACTCCTCGGCGCCCTCTTCGGTGAGCGCCATCCTCTCAGCCATCGCGATCAAGACCGGTGTCTATGCCATCGCTCGCGTTTCCTACACGCTCATGAACGCGCAGGGCGTCCTCATATTCATTTCGGTCATTGGGATTGTCACGCTGGTCATTGGCGAGATGGCGGCCTACAGGCAGAAGGAGGACATCAAGCGGATGCTCGCCTACTCGAGCGTCGGCCAGATCGGGCTCATCGTCTTCGCCATCGGGATGGCAACGTCGTTCGGGCTGTTCGGCGCCCTCTTTCAGTTGGTGAACCATGCCCTGGCGAAGTGCCTGCTGTTTCTCGCGGCCGGATACATGATCTACCGCGCTGGATCCAAGCGGCTGGCCGATATGGAGGGGCTTGGCAGGTCGATGCCGTTCACCGCGGCGGCGTTCACCGTGGCGGCGTTTTCCCTCGTCGGGCTCCCGCCGTTTGCGGGCTTCATGAGCAAACTGTCGATTGTGTGCGCGGCCCTTGAAACGCAGAGGGCCGCCTACTTCGCTCTCGTGGCCGTGGCCCTTGCCGCCACGGTTGTCGAGGGCGGCTACTTCTTCCGGGTCGTGCAGGGGTTGTATTTCCGGCGTGGTACGGCATCTCGCCCCGCTGAGCAGGCACGGGAGGCGCCGCTCGGGGCCCTGATACCGATTGTCGTCCTGGCGGGACTGATCATCGTCATCGGCGTCTACCCGCATCTCGTGACGGATCCGCTCGAGGGTGCAGCAAGGGAACTCCTCGGGCGCACGGAGTATGTCCGCAGCGTGTTGGGGACACCATAGAAGGGATATCCGGACGGTGTTCACTCTGATATTGCCGATCGCGTTTGGCGGCGCCCTGATCGTCTATCTGGCCGGCAAGGTCTCAGAGTCCCTGCGCAACGCCCTGGCGATAGTCGTGGCGGGCGTTCCGGTCGTTCTCGTGGCGGTCCTCTACGGGCGGAATATCAGGTTTACTTATTGGGAGGTCCCACTCCCGGACGACATGGCCCTGGCGCTCAGGACCAACGCCTTCGCCTGGTTCTTTGCGATCGCCGTTGCCGTCATAGGCCTGCTCTCGATCGTCTACTCGCTGCGGTACATGCAGGGCGGGGAACGGCTCGACTTTTACTATGTCGCCATGCTGCTCGTGAATGCCGCGATGCTGGGGATCGTCTTCAGCGCCGACCTCCTGTCGCTCTTCATCTTCTGGGAAGTGATGAGTTGGAGCACGTACCTCCTCATAAGTCTGAGGGGCGGCAAGGCCGTCGCCGCTGGCCTGAAGTACATGGTCATGTCCATCGCGGGTTCCTGCGCGATGCTTCTGGCCGTGGCGAGCCTCTATGCCACGTGCGGCACGCTCGATATCAGCGCCGTGGCGGGGAAGATCGCCGGGATGTCTCCCGGCTACAGCCTTTTCATACTCCTCTTGTTCGTGGTGGGATTCGGGATCAAGAATGCTATCGTGCCGCTTCACGTGTGGCTTCCCGACGCGCACAGCGAAGCGGTCTCGCCGTTCTCCGCGGTCCTGTCGAGCGTCCTGGTGAGAATGGGCATCTATGGCCTCATGCTCATCATGTACGGCATTCTCGGCCAGGCGGTGCTGGGGACACTGAGGGTGGGGAGCGTCACCTTTGGGGCCGTGCTGTGCTGGGTCGCCGCGGTGACGATACTCATCCCGCTCTTCATCGCGATGTTCCAGGATGACGCCAAGCGGCTCATCGCGTGGTCGTCGGTTGGCCACGGGGGCTACATGGTGCTGGGGATAGCGTTTGGGACAACACTCGGGGTGGCCGGCGGGCTGTTCCACGTCCTCAACTACGCGATATGCGTAGCGTTGTTGTTCCTGGCCGTCGGCGCCGTCCAGCACCGCACCGGCACGAGGGACCTCAACGCGCTTGGCGGCCTCATGTCACGGATGCCCGTGACGTTCGTGACCGTGCTCATCGCCGTATGTGGACTGATCGGCGTTCCGCTCACAAACGGATTCGTTTCGAAATGGTTCATCTATAAGACGCTGATAACGGAAGGGCGTCCGTTCCTGGCGTTGATCGCGTTGGTGGGCACCTGGGCGACGATCCTGTATGGATACAAACTCCTCCACAATGCCTTTCTGGGTCAACTGCCCACGAAGTACCGACACGTGAAAGAAGTGCCCTTTTCGATGCAGCTGCCGATGATCTGTCTGGCGGCAGCGGTGATACTGTTCGGCGTGCTGCCGGGGATTCCGGTGAGGGCCGTCGCTGCGGCACAGACGTCACTCGGACTGGAGCCGCTGCGGAGCGGGCTGTGGGCGCTTCCTCCCGCTGTCGGCGAACTCAACACGATTAATATCCTTGCAGGCGTCCTGGTGTCCCTGGGGGTCGTATACGCCATATTTGCAGCGGCGGCGAAGGGCCGGCGCGTCGACCAGTCCGACACTTACGGCGCGGGCTCCTACGTGCCACCCGACCGGTATCACTACAGCGCCAATTTCTACCAGCGGGCGTACGAGGTCCTCGGACCGTACGTCCGCGACAGGGTGGACGACCTTTATCACTGGTTCGTGGAGAAGGCCGAGGGCTTCTTCGAGGGAGTCCGCAAGGTATATACCGGCAACGTGAACACCTACGCTGCCTATATTGTGATCTTCCTGGCGCTTCTGATCATTCTGAGGCTCGGGGGGCCGTTCTGACCATGCCGGTGTCAACGGGAATGAAGATCGTTTACAGCGTTGTTCTGCCCGTGGCGGGGTTCCTGATCGCGGTCTTGTTTCTGGGGCTATCGAGGAAGATCACGGCACGAATACAGCGCCGCTACGGGCCGCCGCTCTACCAACCGATCATAGACGTGGTGAAACTGCTCACCCAGCAGGGGAACATCTCGCACGGGCTGCTGTTTGACCTGGGGATCGTCCTGTCGCTGGGGGGCGCGCTCATAACCATGGTGTTCATCCCCGCGGGGGGCATCTATCCGCTTTCAACGTCCGGCGACTTCCTGGTGGTTCTCTACCTGATGCTCCTGTCGCCGTTGGGCCTGGCGCTTGCTGCCGGCGCCTCAGCCAACCCCAATGCGAGCATCGGGGTCTCGCGTAAGTTCATCCTGGCTCTTGGCTATGAGGTGCCCTTCCTGATGGCGGCGCTGGCGGTGATGACCCGGTTCGAGACCACCTCGCTCGTGAAGGTCGTATCCTCGCAGCAGGGCTCGGTCCTCGAGTGGGGCGTGTTCGTCCTCCCCCTTCCGGCCCTGGCGACATTCCTGGTGCTGCCAGCCATGCTTGGGATACGGCCCTTTGATGTTGCGGGGGCCCCGCAGGAGATCGCCTCCGGTCCAATGGTGGAACTGGGCGGCAAGTACCTGGCCTTCGCCGCCCTGCAGAGTGCCCTGCATACCTATATCGTGGTGGCGCTCTTCGTGGACCTGTTTCTCGGCGGCGGGGCCAACATGTTGACCTTCTTCGCGAAGATGCTCGCGGTGTTCTTTGTCGGCGTCTGCATCAACGCGGTGCTGCCTCGGTTCAGGGTCGGGCAGGCACTTCGGTACCTCTGGAAGTGGCCAAGTCTCTTCGCGTTCGTGGGTCTCTTGATTGCAGTGTTGATGCGGGGATAGACAGATGGACAGAGAGGAGATCCTCAAGATCCTGAAGAACCCCGGCAACTGGGGCCAGAAGTACTCGCTCTGGGCGGTGTACTTCTGCACCGGCTGCGGTATCGTCGAGATCCCGCCGGTGATCACGTCGCGTTGGGATGCCGAACGCTTTGGCGTCCTGCCCATGGCCACACCCAGGCAGGGGAATCTGTTCCTGATTACCGGGTATGTGTCGATCAAAACCCTTGGGGCGATCATAAGAACCTACGACCAAATGCTTGATCCGAAGTACGTGGTGGGATTCGGTTCCTGCCCGGTTAATGGTGGGATGTACTGGGACTCCTACAACACGATTAAGCATCTGGACACATATCTGCCCGTGGACGGCTGGATCGCGGGCTGCATGCCCCGGCCTGAGGCGATCTTCATCGCTGTCGTCCATCTGTGGCAGATGATCGACAAGGGCGTGGCCGTGGGATACAAGCGCTACAAGGAAAACTACGAGTACTACGCGAACAACCAGCGCCAGGTTCTGCCGCACCTGCCCAAGTTTGAACGGCCGGAGGGGGGCCTCGCGGAAGGGAGCCGATAGAGCACCATGCGTGAAGAGGAACTCAAGAACGCCATTGAGGCCAGGATCGAGTCCGCGGCGGCGACGGTCCAGAAGACGGGCCGGGTCGTTGCCACCGTGCCGAACGCTGGCGCCCTGACAGCGCTCGTCTTCCTCAAGGCTCGAGGCTTTGAACACCTGTCCGCCATCACCTGCACCGACTGGCTCGAGCAGGGCGAGTTCGAGGTCGTGTACCACCTCTGGTCGT
Source organism: Candidatus Zipacnadia bacterium (assembly GCA_029821745.1). Taxonomy (GTDB): domain Bacteria; phylum Armatimonadota; class Zipacnadia; order Zipacnadales; family JABUFB01; genus JALGSS01. The sequence goes on along the minus strand of JALGSS010000163.1, from coordinate 482 downwards.
ACGAGGACAAGATTCACATCATGTTGAAGACGCGCGTGTCCAGAGAGAATCCACACATGGTGACTGCGATGCCGGTCTTCCGGCACGCGCAGACGTACGAGCGGGAAATCCACGAGATGTACGGCGTGCGCTTCGAAGGCAACCCAAGGCTCACGCCGTTTCTCCTCGACCACTGGCAGGGCCCGCCGCCGATGAGGAGAGACTTCGACACCCGGCAATACGTTGAACACACGTTCGGTTCGTCTCCGTCAGGAGAGGCGTAGGCGATGCTGACACAAGAGCAAGTGATGGAGGTCATGGCGAACACCATACATCCCGAAATCGATTACAGCCTGCGTGACCTGGGCATGATCAAGGACGTACGTGTTCAACAAGACACGGTTGAAGTAACCATTAATGGCTCTTCTCCGAAAAGTGTACCGGCCACATCTCTGTGGGGGCCAGTTCCCAAGCCCTTGGGATTTATCGCTTTACGGCCAACG
>JALGSS010001110.1 GCA_029821745.1 Candidatus Zipacnadia bacterium | reverse complement strand
CTCGGGCCTCAATCCGGGATCACGCGCCGCGACCCAAGCTGCGTCATCCGGGTCGGGGACTCGTACCACGTCTGGTACACGAAGACCGACCGCTGCGCCAGTGGCTACGACGCCACCGTCTGGCATGCGAGCTCACCGGACGGGCACGAGTGGACTGAACGCGACGAAGCCTTGCCGAGGGGAACTGTCGGCTCGTGGGACGAGCACAGCGTCTTCACGCCGAATATCCTGGTAGCCGCAGGCATGTACTACCTGTTCTACACAGCCGTGCCGGAGCCCTTCACCAATGACGACGGCGGGCCGGCAGGCACGCCCACAGCCATCGGCGTCGCAGTGAGTGAATCGCCTGACGGTCCGTGGACCCGCCATGACGCGAAGCCAGTGCTGACCACCGGCAGGCCGGGGGCCTTCGACAGCCACCGCGTAGACGACAGTTGCCTCCTGGTGCGCGGTGGCAAGTACTGGATGTACTACAAGGGGCGCGAACTGGGCCTGACGCCCGGCGAGACCAAGATGGGGCTTGCGGTGGCCGATGCTCCCACGGGCCCCTACGTGAAGCATGAATTGAACCCTATCGTATCGTGTGGGCACGAGGTGCTGGTGTGGCCCCACGGTTCCGGCGTGGCATCCCTGGCGGCAATCGGCCCTCCCTCCCTGTGGTGGGCGGCGGACGGCATCCGGTTCGAGATGGTCTGCGAGGTCGCGGATAGACCCAGCGCACCCGGCTTGACGCCCCCGCTCATGGAGTCGGGATCGCCTGGGGGCTGTGCCAACACCAGAGCGCCGGACAGTGGCCGTGTCTCCGTCGCTTCGACTGCAACCTGTCGGCCGAATGACCACGGCCGCGACCGGGCGGTGCTTCGATGGACACCAAAGAAATCACACGTCTGTATGGCTCCGCGCGCCTGACGCCCGCCGAGCCGATTGTCGCGGGCTCGTACGGTACGTGGCAGTTGGTCTACACCGTGGGCGAGTACGGGTTCGACGACGGCGGCACTATCATGGTCGCGTGGCGATTCGCGACGGATTGGGGCTTCCCGCAGACCGAGGATCCCACCGCGCCGGACTATCTCACGGTCATCTCCAACGGCCCGGCGCTGTTGCAGGCACGGTTCGATCAAAAAGGCGGCGTGCGCCCGTGGCGCAAGTGTCTGATCATCGATGTGGTTGATGACGGCCTGTGGCCCGGGGACGAGGTCACCATCACCTACGGCGATACATCCGGCGGAAGCCCGGGGGCCAGGGCACAGACATTCTGCGAGGACAGCTTCGAGTTCCGGGTCCTCGTCAACCCCATCGCCACGGGGGAGTTCACGCGCTTGCCCACGTCGCCCGAAGTCGCGATCATCAGCGGCCCGGCGACCAGTCTCGTCTGCATTGCGCCGACCACTGCTGCTATTGGGGAGCGGGCCGAGGTTGTGGTCAAGGCCGAGGATTCCTGGGGCAACCCCGCGCGGAGCTATGAGGGCACGGTGAGCCTTGCGTGTGAGGGCCCCACTCTCACCGGCTTGCCTGGGTCCTTCACCTTCACGCCGGATGACCAAGGCGTTCACCGCTTTCCGGTCACCGTCACAGACGCGGGGACGGCGCGGGTCAGCGTCAAGGACCGGGCAGACCGAGGCGACCGTCGGCACGAATACGGTGCGCGACTACTTCGAATTCGGGCGCGACTATGGGGCTCTCGACTTCACCTGCCACCAGGGCAACGACTTCCAGGTGACTAAGGAGAACTGGCGCGAGACGCAAGATGAGACCCGCCGCGCCTATGATCCGGGGCGCTTCGTCGCATTCCTCGGTTACGAGTGGTCCGGCAATACGGGAGTCGGCGGCGATCACAATGTCATCTATAGACGGGATGATGAGCCGATCTACCGCTCGTCCCACGCGCTGATCGCGGACAAGTCCGACGAACACTTGGACCGCCGGACCATTGAGGAGCTCTATGACGAGATGCGCGGCCACGAGGCACTGGTGATCCCCCATGTGGGAGGCCGCCGCGCAAACCTGGAGCGGCTCGATTCGGAGGTCGTGCGACTGGTCGAGGTGCACTCCGCCTGGGGTACCTTCGAGTGGATGCTGGAAACGTCCTTGCTCGCCGGGCACAAGGTTGGGGTCGTCGCCAACAGCGATGGCCACAAGTGCCGGCCGGGGGCCAGCTATCCGGGAGCGACGACCTTTGGCGCGTACGGTGGGCTGACGTGCGTGCTGGCACCAGAGCTCACCCGGGAGGCCGTCTTCGATGCCTTGCAGGCCCGGCGCTGCTACGGAACGTCCGGGCCGCGGATCGCGCTGGACATACGCTGCGCGGGACACACGATGGGCGAGGAACTGGCGCTCAGTGAGACGCCTCGCCTCGATATCGCCGTAAACGGGTCTGCGGGCATCGAGAGCGTCGAACTACTCCGCTGCATTCAGGGCCCGGGGGCCCGTATCGACTGCATTCACGCCTGGAAGCCCGACTTGCCCCTCTCGGAGGGGCGGTTCAGAATCGCCTGGGGCGGCGCGCGTATCTACGGCCGTAACCGCAAGTCAGTGTGGCGAGGGCGCGTGAGCGTGGCGAATGGGCTGATTTCCCGCTGCGATCCCTGGGCTCTGGCAAGCCCGACTGAGCGGGTCCGGGGACGAAGACGGGACGATCATCGAGGTGGAGCAGCGCGGCGTGCCCACAGTGCGGGTCGAGGCGAGCTTGTGTCAGTTTGATGCCGTCTTGGACGAGATCCAGGAGGAACCATTCCGCGTCGATCTCGGAGGCGTGGACCAGCACGTCGAGGTCAGGCGCATGCACGATGCCCCATTGCCCCCGGCAATGGCCGCGCAGATTGCGGATGAGACGGCTCCGGCGGGGGATCTCGCGTATTGGATTCGCGTGCGGCAGGAGGACGGCGCCGTCGCATGGTCGAGCCCAATCTTCGTGCGTCTCACTCGGTGACACGGCGGGCCCTTCCTCAAAGCCGCAGGGGAAATGGAAGCGCCTGCGCTCAGCGCTTGATCGTCTGGTTGCGCCCCGGGCCCACCGAGATGAACTTCACCGGCACGCCTGTGGAGTTTTCCACGGCCTCAACGTAGGCCTTCGCGGCGGCCGGGAGGGCCTCGTAAGTCGTGCAGCCAGTGATGTCTTCGCTCCAGCCCTCCAGTGTCTCGTAGATGGGGGTCGCCTCACTCAGCAGGTCCGCCTGGCTGGGCAAGGTGTCGAACCGCTCGCCGCCGATCTCGTAGGCCACGCAGACGGGGATCTCCTCGAACGCGTCGAGCACATCCAGCAGCGTCAGCGCGATGCCTGTCGCACCATTGATGCGAGCGCTCGTCTTGATCACCACGAAATCGGGCCAGCCGCAGCGCCGTGGCCTGCCGGTGGTTGTCCCATACTCATGGCCACGCTCGCGGATGAGGTCGCCCTGTTCGCCCGTGTCTTCCGTCGGGAAGGGGCCGGCGCCGACACGCGTGGTGTAGGCCTTCGCGACGATGTAGACATCGTCGATCATGGTGGGTCCGATGCCCGTCCCGAGACATGCCCCGCCGGCGATGGGGTGCGATGAGGTCACGAAGGGGAACGTGCCACAGTCCAGGTCCAGGAAGGTCCCCTGGGCCCCCTCAAGCACGATATCATCCCCGGCGTCCACGCGGCCGAGCAGCAACTGGCGCGTGTCGCGGATGTAGGGATGGAGGGCCTCCGCGGCAGGCCAGATTTCATCCAGGGTCTCGTCGACATCCAGCGGCGCATGCCCGTAGAGCTGCTGAATGATGGTGTTCTTCTGAGCAAGCTGGTTCTCGATGCGCTCGCGCAGCGTGTCCTTGCACAGCAGGTCCCACATTCGCACCGGCAACGGCATGCGCGCCGTCTTGTCGGTGTATGCCGGGCCGATGCCCCGCCGCGTGGTCCCGATGCTGTCCTTGCCCCGCGCATCCTCCTGCAGACCGTCCAGCAGACGGTGGTACGGCATGATGACGTGGGCGCAGCCGCTCACATACAGGTGCTTGCAGGACAGTCCACGCGCTTTGAGGCCATCGATCTCGTCCTTGAGGCCCTGCGGGTCGATGACCGTTCCGTCACCCATAATCGAGAACGCATCCTCGTGGAGGATACCGGACGGAATCAGATGGAGTTTGAACGCCTCGCCGTTGACGACAACGGTGTGGCCGGCATTGCTGCCCCCCTGGTACCGCACGACTGCGCCGGCACTCTCGGCGAGAATGTCCGTAATCTTCCCCTTTCCCTCGTCGCCCCACTGGGCGCCCACAACCACTCTCACGGCCATGTTCATCAGCTCCTTACGCACAAAAAAAAGGCTCAAGGTGGAGTCCCTCAAGCCTGGACGTTCACGTTTCCGGGATCGGTTTCCCGTGGCGAAATGGTAACAAAAGGGCCTCGCGGAGTCAAGCGAAATCCCGGTCGTAGTGAGCAAGACCTTCCCCTCGAGGGAACCGGCTACCTGCGCCCGCTGTTGTATTCACTGGCGCAGCTCGCGCGATCTCCAGGAGGTACCCATGAAACGGAACGCTTGCTTGATGCTGCTCGCTCTCCTCGCAGTCTCGGCCGTCGCCGGCCGGGCACAGGACGTCCCGGCGTCGGTGGTGCTCCGCTACGCCCCCCAGGTCGACGCAGAGCAGACCAGCGTCGTGAAGGCGAAGCTTCTCGACCTGCAGATGAACGGAGCATCCCTGGGGCTCACAGGTCTGGTGGAGGGTGTCATCAAGCTGCAGGTAATCAAGGTGGACCCGGAGACGGGCAATTTCCAGGTCCACAGCACCTTTGACGTGAAGAAGGTCGAGTTCGCGAGCCAGCCGCGCGAGCCGAAGCCCATTCAGCCCGCGTTGATCACCTTCAGTCCCCTCGGCGACGTACTCAAGGTCGAGCGGGTCGGCGACGACGGAGAGGCAGCCGCTGGGAATCCAGTTGCTGACATTCTCGGCTCGGGTGGTCTGCCCCTGGACGCCATCACGCTGATGGCCGTGGGCCTGCGCTTCTCCGAGGAGCCAGTGGCCGCCGGTGGCGAGTGGAAGGTCGAACTGGAGCAGGAACTGCCCCTCCTGGGCAAGGCGAAGATCGTCAAGAACAACAAGCTGGCGAAGCTCGAGAACCTCAAGGCCACGATCGAGACGAGCGAATCGGCTGACGTGCCGCCCTTCGAGATGAAGAACCCCTTGCTCGAGGGCACCATGAAGGTGGAGTCGGGCAAGTTCCAGGCTGACAAGGTCGTCCGCGAGTTTGACATCCAGACATCCTTCGTATCCAAGGCGAAGGGCGGCTTCAAGATCGACCTGACGGCGGACATGGGCTTCGGCGTCCCGACGCCTATTGCGGCGATCGGCGAGTTCGAACTGCTCCCTATCCCGAAGCCAGAGGAAGGCGAGGCAGCGCCGCAGGCGACCGACGAAGCCCCCGCCGAACCCGCCCAGGACTCCCAACCCCAGCCGCCGGATGGCCAGGCGAGCCGCCGCAGCCTGAAACTCGGACCGATGGCCGCCGGAGCGGGATACGCAGACGGCATGGTGAGCGTGGACCTGGGCGTTGACATGCAGGGCACGAAATTGCCCGAGGCACTGGGCAAGTACGCATTGCTGCTGCAAGCCCTGCGAGCGTCTTGTGCGGTGGATGCGGGCGTAACGCCGGAAACCCTCGGTAAGATCGGCGTCAGGGGCGAGGTGGCTGTCGGCCCTCTCGCCCTGAACCGGGTTGCGGAGGTCGATCTCAAGCAGGTCAGCAAGACGCTGCTGAGGAACCTGATTGCACTGCTGGTAGCCATCATCGCAGCCGGCCATCCACGCCGCCACCATGAGTCACCCACATTCCGCTGGACGCGCCGATCGCCGCTCCGGCCGGGCGCTAGCCGCATTGCTCCTGGCCGCCGCGATCTCGACGGTCTTCGCCTCCGGTATGGCCGCCCGCTACGGACGTTCTTGGCCCCGTCGTCTATACTGGCCGCGCCCCAAAGGCATCGTCCTCCACCATTCCGCTTCGCCCGGGTACTCACACGGCCGGCAGATTGACGCGTCCGTGATCGACCGGTGGCACGGCGAAAGGGGCTGGGGGCAGGAGACGATCTCCTCCCGCCGGCACATCGGTTACCACTATGTCATCCTCCCCGACGGCACCGTCGAAACAGGCCGGCCGGAGTGGATGCTGGGGGCCCACTGCAGCGGACACAATGATCAGCTGGGCATCTGCCTCGTCGGGAATTTCAGCTCCGCCGCTAATCCAGACGGCCTCGCGCCCGACGGACGAGCAGATGCAATCCCTCCGCGCCTTGCTTACAGACCTCCTAAACAAGTATCATCTCGCACCGGACGACATCCACCGGCATAGCGACCTGGGGCAGACGGAGTGCCCGGGCGACCGCTTCCCGTTCGATGCTGTTGCCGCCGATCTCGCGCACAATGCAGGCGCCGCCCGGTAGTCCCCTTCGGACCCGCCGGATGCGAAGGAGCATTGCCGTAAGCGCATGAGCGACCCCAGGCAAACGCCGGAGGCCCCGCACGAGATCCTCGGAGTGAAGCTGCCGCGGCGAGTGTGCCCCGCGTCAATCGCGGCGGGATTCGCCCCAGGGAGCCTCCGTGGCGTCGCCCGCGATTGTTCAGCCCGCAACACCCGATCCTCAAGCGCCGGAGCCGCCAAGGACGCAGAAGCCGTGACAGCAACCCAGACGCAGAAGGCCTGCCGGCGCGCGCTCGAACGCCTGCGGGGCCCTCGCACCGGGAGGCGCCGATCATGACGACGCGCAGATTCGTGCTCAAGGCGCTAATGGGGGTGTTGTGTTTGCTTCCGGTGGTCTCGTGCGCTGCTCAGGCGTGGGACGTGTTCCAGATGCATCCGTGGGTCGAGGCGACCGCCGATGAGCTGGCTTCGAAGGCGCAGACACCGGCCACACGACTGGAACTGACCGGCCTCGGGAACGAGTGGCTGACCGGTGCGCTGTTGGTGAAGTGCCTCGGGGACGACGAGCAGAGCGTTGAGGTGTCTCTGGAGGCCGAAGCGCCACTCGCCGAGAGCGTCCTCCTGCGCGTGGCGGGGTTCATCAAGCAGAAACCGGACCAGTGGCTCGTCGACCCGCTGTTCGAGAAGCCGAGCGCTCTTCCCCGGTCGAAGCAGGCGTATATGCGCAACTTCGACAACATCTACGAGTTC
>JALGSS010001109.1 GCA_029821745.1 Candidatus Zipacnadia bacterium | reverse complement strand
CCATGTCAAGCAACTCCAGGCAGGCAGTCGCCCGCGCCCGTTCTACTATCTCAACTGCGGCTACGCGACGAGGGGCCGGCGAGAATTCGAGCCCGAGGAGATGCAGCTCGAGGTCTACACAGCCCTCGCAGGAGGAGCCAAGTCTCTCCAGTGGTATCCCGCCCACGGTGGCCGGGGTCTCCTGGCCCACCCAGCCATGTGGAACGCGGTAGGCCGCATGAACGGCATCCTGCACCAGGTCCTGCCCCTGACGAGCATCGGCATCCCCGTGAGCGAGCCACGCATCGGCGTTCCAGGAGTGTCCGGCTCCGCAATTCTCTGCGGGCGACGAGCCATGGTGGTCTGCCTCATAAACGAGAACTTCACCGCGACGCCCGAGGCATTCAGTCTCGCTCCCGCCACGGATGTCACCGTGCGCGTCCGCGTGCCCGCTTTCCTGAAGCCGAGGGGCGCCTGCGTGGTGCGCTTCCCAGAGCAGCCCAAGGCGCTCGAGCTGACCGCCCGAGGATCGCAGTACACATTCACCCTCGACCTTGAGGCCGGCGCAGCCGTCGTTCTGTACGCCGATGAGACCGTGCCCGCCGAGATGTCGCGGATTCGCGCCGAGTGTCTCGCCAGGTTCAAGGAGAAGCCGGAGTCGTAGCCTCCCGCACACCGACGACGACAGGAGTGACCATCACGAAACGACGACTGGGTTGTGTTGAGGAAGAGCAATCATGGGCACGGGGTGTCTGGTCGTGTGCCAAACGACCACCGGGTTGCGTGAAAGCCACGCGATCATGGGCGCGGGGTGTCGCGTCGTGTGCCAAACGACCACTGGGCTGCATCAAAGCCACGCAACCATGGGCGCGGGGTGTCGCGTCGTGTGCGACGGGGCCCCGTGCAAGGCCCCTGACAGGCTCCGTGGGGCCGTGCGTCATTGCTTCTTCAGCACGACCACTGTCGCGGGCGGGCGCCCTCTGCTTATCCCTGGCCCTGCTATTCATGGCCCTGTCCGCCATGCCCGCTCCGGCGCTGACGCTCGTGGACGGCGGCGCTGCGAAGGCAACCATCGTCTATGCCGAGGATGCCGCGCCGTGTGTCCCGTACGCGGCGCAGGAGCTCGCGCTGCATATCGAGAAGATGAGCGGCGCGACGTTGCCCGTGCGCACCTTAGGGCCCGACGGCGACCTCGGGGGGAGCACAGAGGCGCCGCTGATCGTCCTCGGCGATTGCCCACTGGCGCGGAAGCTCGGGGACGTGCCCGACGATCTGCCCCCCGACGGGTTCATCATCCGGACGGTGGAGAACTGCCTGGTGATCGCGGGCGATGACGCCCCGGTCTTCAACGTGAACTACGACTGGGCGCCCGGCAGCGCCGGTACGCTGTATGGGGTCTACCATCTGCTCATGGAGCTCGGGGTCCGCTGGTTCTACCCCTGCGACGAGGGGACGGTGGTTCCCTCACTGCCGACGATCACGTTGGCTGAACTGGATCTCACCGATGCCCTGAACTGGATCTCACCGATGCCCCTCGATTCCCCTACCGTTTCATTGGCTACGGCAAGGAGATGGCTATCTGGCGGCGACGGATTGGCTGCGGGGGAGACCGGGACCCGTGGGCGACTCGCCATACCTTCAATCAGACGATCAATTTCTGGGGCAAGTACGGGGAGGAGCACCCGGAGTACTTCTCGGTCGGAGCCGGCGGCAAGCCGGGTCGCAGCATTGCCCGCCCTGGGACATCCCGAGACCATCCCCGTGATCATCGAGGAAGCCAAAGCGTACTTCCGTGGCGGCCGGCCACCGGGCAAGCACTACTTCCTGGTCATCCCCGCCGACGGCCTGGGTTACTGCGCGTGCGATCGGTGCCGGCCGAAGCTCAATCTCGCGGGAGACGTGAAGGGCCAGATGTCCAACATCGTGGCCGAAGCGGCGGTGCAGGTCGCCGAAGGCGTGGCCGATGAGTTCCCCGATGCGCGCATCGTCTACTGCGCCTACAGCAACTACTATCTGCCCCCAACAACCGTCGAGCGTTTCCCTCCGAACGTTGCCTTGCTCATCGCCCAGCCCCGGCGCGGGTTCCATGACCCGGAGGCCGAAGCCCGGGCCGAATCTGTCCTGCGGGACTGGCTCAAGCTGCGGCCGGAGGCCGTCTACTTCTGCCGCTACTACGGCGGCCTGCAGACGATGGCGCCATCTCTCATGCCGGGTATCATTGAGCGCGACATCAAGCGGATGGCGTCGATTTCCGAAGCGGGACCCGTTCCCATCGGCGGCGAGATGAACTTTACGGGGCTATCTGCCGACGATCCGCACTCCTGGTGGCATCACCTGAACCAGTACCTCAACGCGCGCCTGCTGTGGGACCCGGATCTCTCGGTTGACGAGTTGATGGACGACTACTGCGCGCGCTTCTATGGACCCGCGGCGGAGCCCATGGCGCGTTTCTGGGATCGGTGTGCCGAGCTGTATCTGGACGACGCACAGCGGGCCATCTACACCGTCGCGACCATCGACGAACTCGAAGCTTACATCCTCCAGGCCCGCCCGCTGGTCAAGGGAACGCCGTGCGAAGCCCGTCTTGCCTTCATCGACAAGGGCTTCGACGCCCTGCGGATGATGCGCGACAAGCTGCGCTCCGCCGAAAATGCGCCGGAGGCTGATCCCGACGCGGACCTGGCGATGCACTACACATTCGACGCGCCTCTTGATCCGGCCAATCCCACCGTGTCGGACGAGACGGGAGCGGCTGAGGGCCAGGCGTTCGGTGCCAAGACGGTCGCCGGCGTACGCGGGAGCGCACTTGAGTTCACGGGCGAGGAGAGCGGGCTGAAGATCACGCCACTGCCCCTGGCGGATACCGACTACACGCTCGAGGCGTGGGTGAAGCCCTCGATTCCGCTGTTCGAGGGCAAGCGGTTCGTCATCGGTCCCCAGATGTTCGACCGCCACGGCCTGTGGCTCTGGCACCGGACAAAGTCAGGTAGTTGGGACGGCCGGCGTCTCAGTTGCGCCGGTCCGTTGATGGGCTTCATCCCCGGGCGTTGGTATCATGTCGCCGGGACCTTCAGCAAGACCTCCGGCATGACCCTGTATATCGACGGCGAGCTGTCCGCTTTCGACACGACCAAGACCGAGCCCTCGGTCCACGTGATCGCGAACATCGGTGCCGGCGGGACGGAGAAGTTGACCGACTGTTTCCCGGGAGCCATTGACGAGGTCAAGGTGTATCGCCGAGAGCTTTCAGCTGCGGAGATCAAACGCAGCGCTCAGGCACTGCGGCCCGTTGAGGAGCCCTAACCCACGCGGCCGCACGCCCATGAAGAGCGCTACGCAACGCGAGTCACTGTCGCCGATTTGGGGCAGAATGTCCCGTTTGAGGAAACCTGCCGCGGAGAATACGACCCGCGGGCCGCCACCAGAGCTGTGATAAAGAATTGTAATCATGGGCACGGGGTGTCGCGTCGTGTGCGACGGGGCCCCGTGCAAGGTGTCTGACGGGCCCCGCGGGGCCCATCAAGCGCGTCGGTCACGACGCGCTGTGACACCCCACGGCCATGCGTCATTGGCTATCCAGCACAACCGCAGTCAACAGGAGGGCACTCGTGCAGACCAAACGCAAACCCATACGTGTGCTGTGGTGTGTCACTCTCGCGCTGGTCGCGGGCAATGTGTTCGCGGCCGGCGAGATCATGCTGACGAAGACGAAGAAGGGCGATCCGGTGGCCGTTCACGAGAGGCGCTGGATTCGCCTGCGATACGAGAAGGTGATGCAGCGGTTCGAGGCCCAGGACAAGACTGACCTGCGGACCGGTGAGATTGTGTTCACCGGCAGTTCTAGCATGGTAGGCTGGAGGACGGTCAGCAAGGACATGGCCCCGCTGCCTGTCATCAACAGGGCCTTCGGCGGGTCGGACAGCGGCCAGTTGTGGTTCTATGCCGACCGCGCGATCTTGCCACGGGACCCCGCGATCATCGTCGCCTACATCGGCGACAATGACATGCCCCAATCACGCGTGAGCGTCGAGAACTACATGAAGTACATCGGCCTGTTCGTGGAGAGGGTCCGGGCCCAGCGTGCGGACACGCGCCTGGTGTTCCTCGCCAACAAACCCAGCGTCGCCCGGTGGAAGTTCTGGCCCAAGTACCTGGCCGCCAACAAGGCCCTCAAGGAGTACTGCGAGCAGGACGCGCTCCTGACCTACGTCGACATCACCCCCACGCTTCTTGATGAGAACGGGGAAGTGCGCCCGGACAGGTTCAAGTCCGACATGCTCCACTTCAAGGCCGAGGTGTATGTGGACTGGACCCGCCTCATCAAGCCCGTGGTTCAAGTGTTGTGGGATGAGGTGCGAGCCCCGGCCGCGTCGGAGGAGTAGCTCTCTCCGCAGTTTCGCAATGACCGGCCCTGGCCCGAGTTACTCTCGGGCCAGGGCGTCACTGTCGCACCCTGGCCCGAGTTACTCTCGGGCCAGGGCGTCACTGTCGCAGATCGCCGCGTTGTTTTCCTCGAACACTTCCGCTACCCCGTTGCCCGGGTCGACGGTCACCGTCCACCCGTCGATGTCCGTGTCGCCCACTGCGAACTCGAACCCGGCGCGTTTCGGCTCCAGGTCCAGCGGGGCCGCCAGGGCGTCAAGGGCCCGCCGTTCTCACCCAGATGACCTTGCCCTCCGTGTCGACGATCTCCCCCACGGGGATTCCTCCCCGCACGGAGTTGCCGATATACACGTGCGTGGCCTTCCCGAGCTCAGACAGGGGCAGCGGAGCCTCTCGGCCC
>JALGSS010001108.1 GCA_029821745.1 Candidatus Zipacnadia bacterium | reverse complement strand
CTACGCGGTCACCACGCCCATCGCCGAGAGTGCCGCATGTGAGATCGCCACACGCGCCATCGGCTATGGCTGTCCGGGAGCGTGCGTTGACGGCATGGACGTGATGGAGGTCCATGAGGCCGTCAGCGAGGCCGTCGACCGTGCGCGCAGCGGCGAAGGGCCTACGCTCGTTGAGTGCAAAACCTACCGCTACCAGGCCCACTGCATGGTCATCCCGGATCGCCGCGATTCGGCAGAAACCTACCGCTACCAGGCCCACTGCATGGTCATCCCGGATCGCCGCGATTCGGCAGAAGTCGAGCGCTGGGAGGGCCTTGACCCGATCCTGCGCTTCGAGAGCCATCTGCGTGACAAGGGCGTCATGGCCGAGGACGAGCAGTCCGAGCTGCGTGCGAGCGTCCAGCAGGTCATCGAGCAGGCCATCGACTTCGCCGAAGAGAGCGCGTACCCGCAGACCGAGACCGTCGCGGATTACCTTTGGGCCTGAAGCCCACACGAGGAGCAGGCAGATGAGAGACATCACATACGTTCGCGCCCTGCATGAGGCCCTCGCGGAGGAGATGACACGCGACGAGTCGGTGTTCCTGCTGGGCGAGGACCTGATCGAGCTGGGCGGAGTATCAGGGGCGACCAAGGGACTGACATCGCGGTTTGGCGAGAAGCGCGTGCGGCAAACGCCGCTGTCGGAGGCCGCGTTCGTGGGTCTCAGTGTCGGCGCGGCGCTGGCAGGCCTACGTCCGGTCGCGGAGATCATGTACGTGGACTTCGTCACCGTTTGCATGGACCAGATCATCAACCAGGCCGCCAAGCTAAGATACATGTCGGGCGGCCAGCTCACCATCCCGTTCGTTCTGCGCACCCAGCAGGGCAGTGGGACGTGCGAGGCGGCCCAGCACTCCCAATCCGTCGAGGCGTGGTTCGCCCATACGCCGGGCCTGAAGGTCGCGATGCCGGCGACCCCGGCTGATGCCAAAGGATTGCTGAAGTCTGCAATCCGGGACGATAATCCGGTCATCTTCCTCGAGCACAAACTGCTATACGCCACCAAGGGACTGGTGCCCCGAGGAGAGCACATCATCCCGCTGGGCGAAGCCGAGATCAAGCGCGAGGGAACCGACATCACCGTATTCGCGACATCGAGGATGGTGCACCTTGCTCTCGCGGCGGCAGAAGCTCTTGAGGGCGATGTGAGCGTCGAGGTCCTCGACCCGCGCACCATCGTCCCGCTGGATGTCGAGGCCATCATCTCGTCGGTGCGCAAGACTGGGCGGCTACTTGTTCTGCAGGAGGCGTGCGTCAGCGGCGGCTTCGGCGGCGAGGTGCTGCGCCACGTCACCGAAGGCTGCTTCGACGCGCTCAAGACGGCGCCGCGAATCATCGGCTCGGCCAACCTTCCGGTGCCGTTCAGCCATCCGCTTGAGCAAGCGTGTCTGCCCCAGCAGGATGACGTCGTCGAGGCCATCCGCGCAATGGCCGCAAGCAACTGAGATAGCTCACGCAGGACTGGGCCAACGCGACTGGCATTGCCTCGGCGATGGAGCACTTCGGCCTTGGGTAGTGCGAGTATCAGGAGCGCTGCATGACCGTCTACGACATCAGCGTGCCCGTGACCGATGGGACGGACTGGTATGGCGAGCCGGGGTGTGATCCGGTTGCGCTGAGGCAGATCGGGTCGATTCCACGCGAAGGCTCTGATGGTGCTCAATGGGACCACGTACCTGGAGACCGCCGCGCACATCTTCGAGGACGCTCCGACACTGGACGAGATTGCGCCCGAGCGCTTCGTCACCCGGGCCTTCATCATCCGCCTCGACGCCGGCGTAGAGGAACTGCCCGCTCCAGACTCTCGGATCGGCGGCTTTGAGCCCGGGCGTGACACGATACTTCTGGCCTGCGGTTGGGACGCGCATATCGCAGAGCCTGATTACTACCACGCGAGTCCCTACTTCTCCCCCGAACTGCAGGAGTGGTTGCTCGACCATCGGCCCGCTATCCTGGGCGGGGACATGCTCTCCTTCGACCATCCGGCCGATGCTACC
>JALGSS010000162.1 GCA_029821745.1 Candidatus Zipacnadia bacterium | reverse complement strand
GTACATCGACCAAGGAGTCTCCACGTACCGCCGCACACTGGCGCTCATCGGCGACGGAGCAACCCAGTACGGCGTCGACGTGTTCCGCGTGTCCGGCGGCAAGCAGCACGACTATCTGTTCCACGCTCTCAGTGACGAGGCGAGTTTCGACGGCGTCACGCTGGGTGAGACCGCCGAAGGCTCCCTGGCCGGGGCGGACATCAAGTGGGGCGCGATGCAGCTCAATGACGGCGACATGGACGGCTGTCCAGGCAGGCCGTACTGGAACCCGCCGCCGGGGAACGGCCTCGGCTTCCTGATGCATCCCCAGCGAGGCGTACCTGACGGAAACTGGTCCACCACCTGGACGCTTCCCAGTGGCGAAGACTTCTTCCGCCTGACCATGCTCGCGCAGCCGGACACGGAGGCCATCACCGCATGGGCCCCCGGCATCTATCCGCGCCTGCCCAAGGCCCGCTATGCCATCGCGCGCAGGCAACCCTACGGGCGCACGCTGGCCGGCTACAGAGTGGACGCCTCCGAGATGCAGACGACGACTCGCGTCTCTGGCGGCACACTCAAGTTCATCAGCTCCCTGGGCGTGCTGCTGTGGAAGGCCGACGCGATCGAGAACACGATGACCTGGCCCTTCGAGGTGGAGAAGGCCGGGGACTACGAGATCGGCCTGCGCCACTACCAGTCCCCCGCGTACGGGACGGTTCAGGTGAGCATCGACGGCGAGCCCGTGGGCGAGCCGATCAACGGCAATGGCGACACGGCGCAGGCTGCGCCTCTTGCCCGGCTGACCGAAACCCGTCTGGCAGCCGGGCGGCATGAGGCGACGCTGACCTTTACCAAGGATGACGGCACGGGGCGATTCTGGTTCGGCACGCAGGCCCTCGTTCTGCTTGTCGCCGGGGAGGCCGATTCCACGGCCCCACAGCCCTTCATCGCCGACATCCGGCGTCTCACATCCGACGACGAGGCAAGTCTGGAGAAGCCGGCGGGGCTCCGCGTGGCGCTGGATGACGAGTCCGGAACCGTTGACACCATCCTGACTGCCGGCGACGCGGCAATCCCGCGCTCGCTTGCCGACGGCGACCAGACCTGGGTGCTCCAGGGCCGGTTCGCGCAGCTGCGGCACCAACAGGGCGCGCTGAGTTCCGTGCGCCTCGTCGGCAGCAAGCGCGTGACCTTCGGCACGACGCAAATCGTGTGCGACGAGGCCGAGCACTCGGGCGCTGTCACCGTCGTGGATGAAGAGCGGGCCATCGTCGATGTCAACGCAACCCTTCCGACGGACGGTCGTCTCAACGGGGAGATCATCCTGTTCGATAGCCCCAGCTACAGCCGCAATACAGCCCACAGGATCGCGCGCGTGGAGGCCATCGCGGGGGGATCGCGGATCTACCTGGAAAGCCCGAGCCTGATCCTGGGCACCGGCATCCTCGAGGACGACCCGATCAGCGAGCAGCAGTTCACGAGTCTGCTGCAGCACGAATACGCCACCAGCGACAGCCTGGACGGGACCCAGTTCTTCAGTGGCAAGCTGATCAAGGGCGACGGGTTCGCCACCAACATCATCCGGACGAACCGCGGCCAGTTGATGGGCTACAAGGTCCACAGCACGGATGGGATGAGCAAGGGCGCGAGCTTCGCAATCTGCGACGTGCAGACCGGGGACGAGTTCACCATCGTGACGACGGCGTACCTGACCCGTGGCGCGGACGGTACGTGGACAGGCGGCGGCACAACGGGGGTTCGTTTGATGGTGGAGGGCAAGGAGATCGCGCGGATCGATCCGACGCGGTGAGTTGACTCAGTCAGTGAGTCAGTAGAGCGTGCGCCGGGCGGTGTGGCGCATGCTGAGGGCACGGCCTATTCCTCGCGGCAGGCCCGTTGAAGGGCTTCGTCGGCGATCCCCTGCACCGTCGCGAGGGACGCACAACCATTATCGCTCAGGGGGGCCGCTCTGTTCAATAGATCTGCGGCGGTGCTGGCCCCCACCAGCGAAGTGGGGGGTCCGCGAACTCACATGAATGTGTGGCACACTGCCGGCCTAATCGGCGGCGTGCTGGATAGGCCATTCATACACACTGGTTCCACTTCGTGGTGACCAGTGCCGCCCGGCCGCGTTATCAGTTGCCGCGAGTTCATCCTGCTGCTCAAGACACGCGGCGTCCAGAGGCGCTGGAGCCCACAGGATCGCAATTCTGCTCGACAATTCTGCTCGACAGGGGTAGGTTGCTTCGGATTCTTGTGGTATGATATAGTCCTGTAAAAGTTCACCAAGCCGAAATGGTGGGTTGCACCCGGTGTCGCCCCAGGGCGAGTTAGCGCTTCTCGTAATCTTCTTGCTTCTGTCCCCGATCTTCAGCGGGGCGGAAGTTGGGTTTCTTGCCGTCGGCCCGACACGCGCCCGCCAGTTGCGGGACGAAGGCGTGAAGACCGCACGCTTGCTGTGCTTCCTTCAGAAGCATCGCGGTCTCGTCCTCTCCACGATCCTCCTGGGTATCACCGCCTGCAACTATACGGCTGAGCGCCTCGCCGTGGTCTACGCGATGCGCATCGACCCTCAGATTGGGCCGGTGGTCGCGGCTGTTGTGATGACGTTCATCGTCCTCGTTTTCTGCGAAGTGCTCCCCATCCAGTATGCAGCCCGGAACTCAGAGAAGGCCGCTTTGCGGGGCTCGATTCCCGTTGGCATCATGGCGATCGTGTTCATGCCCTTGGTGGCGCTGATGGCTGCGGTCTCGCGACTGGTGCTGCGGATCGGGGGCTTGCGGGCCAAGTCGATTCTGCCGAGCGTGACGGAGGATCACCTGAAGGCGATGATCGAGCAGGGCGAGGAACAGGGCTCGATCGCGCCGACCGAGCGCCGGATGCTGCGTGGCGTGCTGGAGTTCGGCGACCATACGGTGTCCCAGATCATGACGCCGCGTCCGGACATGATCTGCGTCGAGCAGTCGCAGACGCTCCGCGAAGCGCTGGATGTCGGCATCAGACACCGTCACTCGCGGCTCCCGGTCTATAACGAGAGTCCCGACGACATCGTCGGCGTGCTGAATCTGAAGGACATCCTCCCGTACGCCCTGCGCGACGAGCTCGGCGAGCCGGTTAGCCTGGTCAGACGCCCGGCGTACCACGTTCCTGAGACGCTGTCGGCGCACGTCCTGCTGCGAAGACTGCAGCAGGAGCGCACGACGATGGCGATCGTGAAGGACGAGTATGGCGGGACGTCCGGGATCGTCACGGTCGAGGACTTGCTTGAGGAGATCGTCGGAGACATTCGCGACGAGTACGACGAGGGAGAGGTCCCCGAGGTCGTGCAGGTGGGTGACAACGAGTTCCTGTGTGATGCGCGGGTGAGCCTGCACGAGCTGGAAGATTACCTGGCGACAACCGACCTGCCCAGTGAGGACTATGAAAGCCTCGGCGGGCTGCTCATGGACATCGCCGGGCACATCCCGGTCGTGGAGGAGACCATCACCTTCAGCGCTCTGACGCTCATTGTCGAGGAGACAGATGGGACGCGGCTCAAACGTATTCGCGTCATCGAGAGGCCGCCAGTCGAGTAGCCGGTCATTCGCTTTGGAGGTGGGCCTGGCTTTTGGACGACCCTCTTAGTATAGCCGGCGGTATTGTCATTGCTCTGGGCCTGGCGATGGTGTTTTTGGTGTCCCTGGCCGAGGCATCGCTGCTTGCAGTGAGCGACGTAACTCTTCGTCGCCTCGCCGAGAAGGGCAACCGCCGTGCGATGTTGATTCAGCGGATGAGGGAGGGGCAGGAATACCTGAGTGTCATCATCGTCGCCATGAACGTGTCCGTCATCATGGTGTCGACGGTGATGACCCTGCTGCTGCATGCGAACGCGTCTGGACACGGGGCCCAGCACGCGGAGTTGTGGCACGCGGGTACTATCCTGTTCATCCTCGTGTTCGCGGAGCTGACCCCGAAGACGTGGGGCACGTTGACAGCGGAGAAGACGGCCCTTTGGATCGCGCCGATCATCCATTACCTGACCATACTCACCTCGCCGGTGGTCCGAATCATGACAGCGATCAGCAACCTGCTGCTGAGGGCTGTGGGAACACCGGCCGTGCATCTCAGGCACTTTGTGACTCCCGAGGAGATCCAGGCGGCCGCCGATATCAGCGAAGAAGAAGGCCTGGTGGCGCCGGAAGAGGGGGAGATGCTGGACAGCGTGATGGAGTTGAAGGAGACAACGGCCCGGGAGATCATGGTTCCGCGGGTCGACGTGGTCGCTGTCCGTCAAGATGCATCCCTTGAGCGGGCCGTGACGGCCGTGGTGGAGACGGGCTACTCGCGGATTCCGGTGTATAGCGAGACCATCGACTCAATCACCGGGGTCTTGTACGCGAAGGATGTACTGGTGGAGCTTCAGGCCGGGAACCGCGAGATCCGCCTGGCGGACCTGGTGCGAGAGCCGGTTTTCGTACCGGAGACGAAGCGGGTCAGCGAGCTGTTCCGGGAACTGCGCGACCAGAGCGTGCACATCGCGGTCGTGGTCGATGAGTTCGGCGGCACCGAGGGCCTGGTGACCCTCGAGGATATCCTCGAGGAGCTTGTCGGCGAGATCGAGGACGAGCACGACGAACCGGTGGAGGAGATCACCCTCGTGGGCGAACACGAGGCGCTCGCCGACGGCAAGTGCAGGATCGAGGATGTAAACGAATGCCTGAACGTAACCATCTCAGAGGATGAATACGAGACAATTGGCGGCTTCGTGACCGGGGAGATGGGTTGCATACCCGAGGTGGGCGACAAGCTGGAGAGCGGGCCTGTGCAGATCATCGTCGAGCAGGGAACAGACCAGCACGTCGAACGTGTGCGCATCATACTGACGGACGCCGAGGGGAGCGACAAATAGTGGCGCGCAAGTCGAGGGGCCGCACTCGCAAGACGAAAAAGGTGCAATTGCTTCCCGCGGACTACCGGTTCCCCGGAGAGTCGGGGCCATACTGGACCGGCATGGCGGGCGTGTTCATCCTGTTCGCGTGGATCGTGGCGATGTTCTTGTTCCTCGCCAAGACCCCCGCACAGACCATCCGATGGCAGTGGATCTACCTGTTCGTCTGGCCGGTCGCGGCGGTGTTCATCGCGAACTACCTGTCGGCGAAGCCGCGACTGGCGCAGATCAAGAGGGCGGGCCGCCAGACCCGGGTGATGAGCAACAACCGGCCTGACCTTTTCGCGCTACTGCTGAAGCAGTCGGAGATGCTTGGTTTCCCCAAGACGCCCTCCCTGTACGTGGTGGAGGATGACGCGCCCTTCGTCTACAGCATTCCGAGCAAGGGCGGGAGCGTCATCGCCAGTGAGACAGTGATCAAAGAGCTCTCCCAGGAGGAGTTTGGCGCGCTGTTGGCCCGCGAACTGGGCAGCTTGCGCGCGCGCAACGTCCGCCTGAGCCTGGCCATGAGGTGGGTCCGAAGCTCGAACCCGATCATGAAGGTTCTCTTCCTGCCGGTGTTCCTGTTCACGTTCCTGACGGGTGCCTGGTCCGACGTCGTCGAGTACACAGCGGATCGGGCGGCCATCCTGATTACCGGCAGCGAATCACTGGTGAATATCGCCCTGGTGAAGCTGCTGATCCTACAGGACCCCCAGGCGGAGATCGACAGCGCAGACCTGGAGGCGTACATCGGGGGGAGCACCGATATCTCGGTTGACTCGGCGCAGTTGGAGCGCCATTACCGGATCGGTGGGTTCATCGACAGCCAGCCGAACCTGAAGGAACGCATCGAGCAGATTCGGGAGTACCGTCCGTCGGCGCAGGGGCAAGAGGCTTTCGCGAAACTGGCGCAACTGGGCGGTCCGGGCGCGTAAAGCCGTGCGCGGGGACGAGATGATGGTTGCGCTGGGAAACTCACTTGGGTAGCTGCGGGGTAGAGAGACCCGTGCCGGGTCTCTATGACCGGGGCCCCGCAGGGCCGTTTGGCTATGCTAAGCCCGTCCGTGGGGCCCGGCCGATTGTGCGACATCGGCACCCCACGGCTAGCGCAGGTTCTTCAACACAACCTGACTGAGCCCGCGCCGGGTGTGCGCGGGCTCGCGAGTCATCAGGTCAGGCGATACAGGGCGGCGAGGTCAGGCTGTCTAGTTCATGGACGCGGCTACTCAATGGCGGGATAGCTGCCGATGATCTTGACGTGGGGGCCCTGCTTCTCGAGTTCCTCGAGGGCCACCTGGACCTTCGGGTCCGCGATGTGGCCTTCGAAGTCCACGAAGAAGACATACTCCCAGAGACGGTCCCGGGCCGGACGCGACTGGATCATGGTCATGTTGATGCCATGGTCATCCAGCGGGGACAGCGCGCGATGCAGTGACCCGGACCGGTGCGGAACCGAGAAGACAATGGATGTCCTGTCCCGGCCCGTGGGTTCGGCGGCGGTCGGACCGACGACATAGAAGCGCGTGCGATTGTCCGTCCGGTCCTCGATCTTCTCCGCGAGGATCTTCAGCCCGTGCGGCTCCGCGGCTACGCTGGGGGCGAGGGCCGCGGTATGTTCCTCCCTTGCGGCACGCTCCGCCGCCGCCGCCGTGCTCGAGGTGACGATCTGCTCGACGGTTGGCAGGTTGTCGCGAATCCAGTCCCGACACTGGGCGAACACCTGGGGATGCGAGTACACGACGCTGATCTCGTCCGGCATGCAGTGGGCGAGTAGGGAATGGTGCACGGGCAGGAACATCTGGGCGCAGACCTTGAGCGACGTGCTAAGCAGGCAGTCGCAGGTCTCGCCAACCACGCCGTTGATTGAGTTCTCGATCGGGACGACACCCAGTTGCGTCTCGCCCCGCTCCGTGACGTCGAAGATACCCTCGACGGTCCGGCAGGGCCTCAGATCGGCAACGGTGCCGAACAGCTTCACGGCAGCGAGATAGGTGTTCGTGTACGCCGGGCCCAGATAGGCGGCGCGGATCGACTGCACCGCACGACACGCGGAGATGATCTCGGCGTAGATTGAGTGCAGCGATTCCTGCGGGACCTCCCCTTCGGCGAGGTCGTAGATGCGGCGGAACAGGTTCGCTTCACGCGCGGGATCGTAGACGGGCTGGTGGACCTGAGCCTTGGTCGCGCCGATCTCCCGGGCGACCCCGACGCGTTTCCGCAGCAGTTGGACGATCTGCTCGTCCAGGGCATCGATTTCCTTGCGGAATCCGTTGAGGGACATTCAGCGCCTCCAGGTCGGCCGATGTGGCTGGATGGTCGGCGCGGCCACAAGAGGCCCGCGCCGGGGGAATGTTAGCACAGGTGAAGGCTCCGGGCCAAGTTCCAGCCACACGGGCCGCCGCCGTGACCGCACTGGACGTGCTTATGGACGAACACCGAGAACAGAGGCAGGATTCCGGGAGGCCGCTGCCGAACCGTTTGAGTAGCAGTCTTGTCTGATCCCGTACAGGCCATCATTGCGGAGGTCGTTGGGGCTGCATCAAGTGTAGTGGAGAGGATACATGACCGTACAGCCAGCACAGACACCGGAGGACCACACAATGCCGGCGGAACTGTGGGAGGAGTGCCCGGGTTGCCACCAGCTCATCTACACGAAAGAGCTGGTGAAGAACGCCCTGGTCTGCGCGCATTGTGGTCATCATTTCCCCCTGAGCGTGTGGAAGCGTCTCGAGCTGACGGTGGACCAAGGGACCTTTGAAGAGTGGGACATCGAGCTGCCGATCAGCGATCCCTTGCGGTTCCCTGACTACCGCGGGAAGTTGGAACGGGATCGCACGAAGACCGGCATGTCCGAAGCCGTGATCACCGGGAAGGCCAAGATCGACGGCATCGCGGTGGGCATCGGCATCATGGACCTGAAGTTCCTCGGCGGAAGCATGGGCTGGGGCGTGGGCGAGAAAGTGACGCGCCTGATGGAGCGCTGCGCCGACGAGGGCCTGCCCGTGGTCATCTTCTGCGCGACTGGCGGGGCGAGGATGCAGGAGAGCCTCGTGTCGCTCATGCAGATGGCGAAGACCTCGGGTGCGGCGGGTCGCCTCGCGAAGGCCGGCTTGCCCTACATCGGCGTCCTCACCCATCCCACCTACGGCGGAGTGACGGCCAGCTACGCCTTCCTGGGCGACATCATCCTCGCGGAACCTGGCGCGGCCATGGGCTTCGCCGGCCCGCGGGTGATCGAGGTCACCAACATCAAAATGCCGCCGGGCGTCCAGACGGCGGAGTTCCAGTATGAACACGGCATGCTGGACATGGTCGTGCCGCGCGCTGAGATGAAGGAGACTCTCGGCCGCGTGCTGACCTGGGCCGTCGGGCCCGAGCAAGCGCCCGCGGAGGAAGCAGAGGCCGAGGATGCTGCCGCCGAGGCGGACGACGCTCCGCTCGAGGAGGAGGCGCCGGAGCCGATCCGGTTGCCCACCCACAGCTTGAAGGTTGAGCTGTCGGCCTGGGAGCGCGTACAGCTCGCGCGCCATGCTGACAGGCCTCTCGCCCTGGACTACATCGACGCCTTCATCGACGATTTCGTCGAACTGCACGGCGACCGCCGCTACGGTGATGACCGCGCGATCATCGCGGGTCTGGGCGAGTTCGAGGGAATGCCCGTGGCCGTCATCGGGCAGCAGAAGGGCCGCACTTCCGCCGAGCGCCTCGCGCGGAACTTCGGCAGCGCCAAGGCCGAAGGTTACCGCAAGGCGCTTCGGGTCATGCAGTTCGCGGCGAAACTCAACCGCCCGATCCTCACGCTCATCGACACGAAGGGCGCGGACTGCCTGGAGGAGGCAGAGGCCCGGGGAGTGAGCGAAGCGATCGCTGTCAACCAGCGCGACATGTTCTCGCTGTCCGTGCCTGTTGTGTGCGCAGTGATCGGAGAGGGCGGGAGTGGCGGCGCGATCGGTCTCGGCGTCGGTGACCGCGTGCTGATGCAGGAGAACGCCTACTA
>JALGSS010001107.1 GCA_029821745.1 Candidatus Zipacnadia bacterium | reverse complement strand
CGACCAAACATCCTCATCATCACCAGCGACCAGCAGCACTGGAACACCCTCGGGTGCCTGAACCCCGAAGTGCAGACGCCATGCCTGGACCGCCTCGCCGAGCAGGGCACCCTATTCACTCGCGCATACACGGTCAACCCAACCTGCACACCGACTCGGGCGTCGATGGTGACGGGACGGTACCCGAGCCAGCACGGCGCGTACTCCCTGGGCACGAAGCTCTCGGAGCAGGAGCCCACGGTCGGACAGGTTCTGGGTGGCGAGGGCTACCGCACTGCGCTCGTTGGCAAAGCGCACTTCCAGCCCCTGCGCGGCACCGAAGAGTACCCGTCCCTGGAGGCCTACCCGATCCTGCAGGACCTCGATTTCTGGCGCGGGTTCAACGGGCCATTCTACGGGTTCGACCACGTGGAGCTGGCCCGCAACCACACGGACGAGGCCCACGTGGGGCAGCACTACGCGATCTGGATGGAGGAGAACGGGCTCCACAACTGGCGGGACTACTTCCGCCCACCGACGGGCACGAATGACCGGCAACGGCGCAAGTGGCTGATCCCTGAGGAGTACCACTACGACACCTGGATCGCCGCCCGGACGAACGCGATGCTGGATCAGTACGCCGACAACGGCGACAATTTCATGCTCTGGGCGAGTTTCTTCGACCCGCATCCGGCCTACCTCGTGCCCGAGCCGTGGGACACCATGTACGACCCGAGCGAGATCACCGTTCCCTCCCTGGTGCCGGGCGAGCATGACAACAACCCGCCCCACTTCCAGATGACTCAGCAGCCGAAGCCGGACTTCTCCCAGTGGCGCGTTGGTGGACAGGGATTGCACGGATTCCACTCGCACCTGCACGACCCCGAGGAGCTCGCGAAGAACATCGCGATCTACTACGGCATGATCTCGATGATGGACCACTACATCGGCACGATCCTCGACAGACTCGACGAGGTGGGCCTCGCCGACAATACCCTCGTGCTCTTCTCCACCGACCATGGCCACCTGTACGGACAGCACGGGATGATCGCGAAGGGCGCCTTCCACTACGACGACCTCGTGAAGGTCCCGCTCATCGCCCGCCACCCCGGTAGAATTCCGGCGGGACGCCGCACTGATGCGCTGTGGTCGCATGCCGACATGGCCCCCACGATACTCGGTATGGCGGGCATTGACGTGCCGTGGTGGATGACTGGCGTGGACCAGACAACCGTCCTCTCCGGGAACGCGGCGGCAGCTCGAGATCATGTGCTCGTGGAGAACCGGCACGAGGTGGACACCATCCACGTCAAGACGCTGGTCGAGGACCGCTACAAGCTCACCGTCTACTACCGGCGGCACTATGGGGAGCTGTTCGACCTGCGGGAAGATCCGAGCGAAACCAACAACCTGTGGAACAGTCCCGACCACCAGGAATTGCGGGCTGAGCTGACCCCGCATCTGGGGTGCATGAACCACAGCTCACCCGACGAACCGGTCGCACGTTCGTGACGAGCTTGCAGCTCTCATACTGACAATCAAGGAGCAAGACCATGCGAATCAGCCTTGTGTTGGCGCTCGCCGTCGTCTTTGCCGTCAGCACCTTCGTCGCGACGTGCGCGCAGGAGGCCCAGCCGCCGACCGACGAGCAACTGACCCAGCTAAGAAAGGACCGGGCGGCAATGAGCCATGCTTCTCGGCGCTTGATGTTCAACAACGACGGCTGCGATGCCCTCCACTACCCGGTCGATAAACCCGTGACGCCGGAGGACTTCCTGGGGATGCGCACAACGCCGCTGTTGGGCTCGCAGGTCGCCGCGGCCTGCTACTGCACAATCAGCTCTGGCTTCAGCAACTTCACCCATCGCACCAAAGTCGGGACTATTCTGACCCGCAGTCCCGCGAACAGAGTCAACATCACCCAGGCGCTCATCGACCAAGGCACCGATCCGCTGCAGGAAGTCGTGCGCTTCTGCCACGAGAACGGGATGGAGACCTTCTGGTCATTCCGCATGAACGATACTCATGACGGTGCCCACCGCCCCGAGAAGCCCTACCTGCTCTTCCCGCCTCTGAAGGAAGAGCACCCGGAGTACATGATAGGGTCTCTGGACAAGCGCCCCAAGCACGGTTCGTGGACCTCCGTGGACTATGCCCGGCCGGAGATCCGCGATCTGGCGTACCGGTTCTGCGAGGAAGTCTGCCAGAACTACGATGTGGACGGAATCGAGCTGGATTTCTTCCGGCACCTGTCCTACTTCAAGACCCCGGCCTACGGCGGACGGGCGACTCAAGAAGAACTCGACATGATGACCGACATGCTTCGCCGCGTGCGCCGGATGACCGAGGTGGAGGGTCTCAAGCGCAAGCGGCCGATCCTCATTTCGGTCCGTGTGCCCGATTCAGTGGAATACGCGAGTGCCCTCGGGCTGGACATTGAGCGTTGGCTGTCGGAGGGCCTCGTCGACATCCTGATCGGCAGCGGGTACTTCCAGATGAACCCGTGGGAGTACCTGGTCGAACTG
>JALGSS010000161.1 GCA_029821745.1 Candidatus Zipacnadia bacterium | reverse complement strand
CAAGTCATTCTACAAGCTTGACGACCTGACCCCGGAAGTCAAGCGTCGCTGGTACGCCTTCTGCCTGCGGTACAGGATGAACCCCAACAACATCTACAGCAGCGAGTTCATCCCTGAAGAGGAGTACCTGGACTTCTGCGTTGAGCGTGGGTTCAACGCCATGGTCATGACGACTCCCGCTCTGCGAGGAGGGAACGTCGGGACACGGAACAACGCGAGCAACATGCAGGTCTGGATCAGCGACGACAACAAGACGTACGAGCAGGTCCCTGCGGGCTGGGAAGTCGCGCATAGCGACGACGGCGCCATCGTGATCAGTGGGCTGGACGTAACCGCCCGTTATGTGAAGATTCACAGCCTGTTCGACGACAAGGCCCACGAGTTCGTCCTGCGCACGCTTGAGCGGGGGCAGATCATCGCTTACGACGGGGACGAGAGATACATGGGGCCCGCAGGCTATGCGGGGAAGGACGACGGCACGAAACCCCTCGGCTCGTGGGACGCAACGTGGGGGGCTGCCTTCGACTACCTGCGAGTGAGTCTGGGCATCGACCTGGGAGATCCGAAGCATGTGACGAAGGTCGTCATGCGAGCGGCGCACCTCAAGCGGGCCAAGCGATTCTATGAGGCGGCGAAGGCTCACGGACTGGGAGATAGCGCATACATCTACGGGTTCGATGAGTGGCGGGAAGTTGAGCGCTACGGGGAGATCAAGCGGTCATACGAGTTGCTGAAGCAGGTTGCCCCCGGGATCAAGGCCTGCAGCACGGTCGTCCACCCGGTTCCGCCCATCGATGACGTGATCGACGCGTGGTGCCCCGCTCTCTGCTACGACTTCGCAGGCTACAAGGCGGCTCGAAAACGCGGCCAGGAGGTCTGGTACTACGCGGGTGGGGCCCCCTATGATCCCTTCCCGACCCATGAGCTACTGAACGTGCCGGCGGTCGAGGCCCGGGCCTTCTTCTGGGTGGCCTGGCGGCAGCAATACACCGGCTGGCTGCACTGGGAGCTCAACTGCTGGCTCAACAACCTCGGGGGCGAGAAGCGGTGGCCCGAGGTCCCGTGGAATCCCGCCCGTTCCGGGGTTCGCAATGGCGAGGTGGGCAGGATTTACCCCGGCCCCGATGCGACGCCACTCCCGTCGGTCCGCCTGGAGAACATGCGCGACGGGATCGAGGACTACGACTACTTCGCGCACTTCGAGCGCGATCCGGAGACGGTGCTCGCCGTCCACGCGCGTTTAGGCCGGGCGCTGGAAAGGCTGCGGTAGGGGAACGGGCTCAGTTACCCACCGGCTTCAACCACAGCGCCCAGTCCTGGCTGTCCGGGGCTGTGAAGGTGACGGGCTTGCCGCCGGTGAGCGGGCCCTCCTGCACGGGCTGGAGCTCTCCGGAACGCGGGTTGAACCATTGCGCTGTGAAGGAACCCGGCTCTTGGGAGAGATCAACACGGAAGCTCCCGCCTCGAAGCGCGCACACCAGATACCCCTCGCCTCGGGCGCCCAGGCACCAAGTGCTCTCGGGCTGGCCGAGAACGATGTCCAGAGGCTTCATCCGGGACAGACTGGTCGCGAGGTGCTCGCGGATGAACTGGTACGTGGGCAGGATGATGCCCAGGTTCGCCGGCATGATGTATTCCGGCGGATCGGCCTTGTCCGGGTACTGGATCTGCCCCGCGACGATCATGCTGCCGCCGGCCATGAGAAACGCCCAGCTCTGCTCCCGCGACTGGCCGAGGGCGTCGATGACGGCCTTGTCCGGGTAGCGATCCCGATACTCGCGGACCTTCAGGTATATCTGCTCCGGTGAGCTCTCCTTCGCCTGTCGGCTGCCCGATTCCAGGCCGCGTCCAGGCATCTGCCGGCCGCCCTCCGGCGCGTAGACTTCTCCGTTCGCCTTGCGCCACCAGTACCGCAAGTCGAGGACATCAATAGCCGCCGAACGCACCGGATCGGCCAGGATTGCGTCCTGGACATTCTTGCACGCACCGAGGGCGATGCAGGCGTCGGACCCCGTCTCCCGCTCCCATTCTGTGATCGTGTCGATCCAGAACTCCACGAACGCGAGAGGCCCGGTGAACTCCTCCCCGACCATGTGAACGACGTTGGGCTTGCCGCCGAGAGACCTGAGGCATCGACGGATGTAGGCCCGGTGCAACTCCCGGCGCGTCGCGTGGCTCACATCATAGAACGCGTTCGCGGCGGGCATCACGTCAGGCATCCCTGTGTCCTGGATGCAGTTCGCGGGCCGCCACGGGAAGTCGACGTAGTGGGCCTGGGTCTCCAAGAGCGCGTGTTGCATGTAGTACTTGTGGAAAAGCAGCGTGCCCTTGGCTGTGCACAGGTCGGCGAACTCCTCGAGACGCTGGAAGTACCACGGGTTGTACTTCGTCAGGTCATACTTGGGGAGCCCGTCGCTCGCGCGGCCCTCCGTGCTGCGAGCCCACGGCTGCTCGAGGAACGGTGGACGGACATTGGCATCTTGCCGGGCTGCGGTATCATGCGCATCCCGTCGCCGGTCATACCAGAGCCCGTAGTTGTGCTCAAAGCCGGGGTAGCCGAACTTGAGCATCGCGTCGGTGAGTTTGTCCAGGTCTTCGGTGCGGTTGGGCCGGACGTCACCCTCGGGATCGCCCACGGATCGGCGCGTGATATTCGCGCGCTGTCCGGGTCGCCACCAGCCATTGTGCTGGACCCATCCCCAGATCGCTCGACCATTGTGGGTCAGTCACCCGCCTCCCAGAGTCAACCCTCCCTGCAGCGTGTCCGGCTCCTCGTAGTAACCGATGGCGATGGCCCAATCTGAGACCGAAGGCAGGGAGAATGTCCGCTGCCCGGGCTCGACCGTGCCGAGGTCAATCTCTCGGTAGTCCCGCTTCGTGTCCACGGCCACCGCCGGCAGCGCCTCGATCATCGACGACAGGTCCAGCTTGATCGAGTTGGTGTCCTCCTGGTAGGCCACGCAGTGAGCCTTCGCCGCCCCCCGTAGCACATACGCGCCACTGGACGAAATGTCATTGGCGGGCGTCATGTCGACCAGGAAGCGGTTCTTGAGGTGCCAGAACTCGCGATGGGTGCGAAGCTGCTCGGGGTTGGGGTACGGGTGATCAACGAACGCGCTGGAGTCCTTCGGGTAGAAGCCGAAGAACCCGCCCATTCCGCCGGCCATCGTCTCCCACCAGAGCAAACGGCGTGTGCCGTCCATGTCGAGCTTGAACCCCTTCCGCAGGTACGAGTGGCGCTCCTCGTACAGGTGCGGGTGCGTGGTATCGCCATCCAGGTCCTCCACGATCTCCGCGTAGTTCGCGGGACCGTGGCTGCTTGTTTTCAGGGGGACGTCGCGTCCGAAGCCGTCATAGGAGTTGATGTTGCTCGGGCCGGTCAGTGGGATGCCTCTGGCGCAGAGAAGGTGCTGCCACCCGAACTGCTCGTGCAAGAACGAAGCCCAGCTATTCACTTGCTCGGCATTTGTCCACTCATGCAGGTCGAAACCATAGCCCATAGACCAGCCGGGAAGCGGGCCGAGACGGGCGGCGATATACCGCTGCAGGCGCCTGTCCGGTGTGCCATTGACGCCACCGACGCCGATTGGTGTCCATCTTCTCGATTCGTCCCCCCAGGCCCATATATGGACCCGGCAGCCCCGGCTGTGGGCGGTGGTAATGATGCGCTCCAGGGCCTCGAAAGTGGACAGGTCAGGGTCCTCGCTGTCGTGCTTGTCGGAGCGCAGGACTCCACGCTTGAACCACTGGTTGTTCACGTGGATGAAGATGATCTCAAAGCCGCTTGCGAGAGCCGCGTCACAGTAGTCTCGGACTGTGGCCTCGTCCCAATCGCCGAAGTCCGTGCGCGAGAACCGCGCTCCATCCATGAAAACCGTGAAGATGTAGCCCTCCTGATGGGCGTCATTGCCCACCTGGATCGAGAAGCGGTTGCCCTGGTGCGTGAGGAACCCGCGCGTACTGGGGTTGGGATTGGGCCGGACCCGCACGGTCCCGGAATGCCCATCAAGGTCTGCGTCCTTGCTTGAGGTGGTGAAGCGCCACGCGCCGATCTCAGTTCCGGAGAAGCGGAACTTCCACGTCTGCTCTCCGGCGTAGAACATCCCCGTGGTGCGCGTCTCGCCGGTGCCTTCGCTTCGGAAGGTCACGGTCGCTTCGACATCAAACGGGTTGCCCTCCCACGTTGGGTTCTCAAGACTCCACTCGACGCAAGGCGCCCACATGACGCCCTCCTTGTCGAGGTCCTGGGCATGGAGGGCGCACGATCCGGTCATGAGCGCCGCTCCCACTGCAAGTACCAGATACGCGATTCGCATAGTTGTCACTCTCCCGGCGCTCACTGGAGCGCATCCACTCGTACGGCCACTTCGTCCCCGAAGCCCTCCGGCCGGGGCCACATCTGCGTCCCGCTCTCGATTCGCACATTGTGCCGGCGGACCTGTGCCCCCGTCTCGCAGTCGAGCCACGTCATGGCGTATGTCCCCGCCGGCAGATCGCGAAGTCCGAGTTTGCCGGATTTGCTGGTGTACAGCACATACGCGCGGTCCGGGTCGACCAGGACATACTGAGTTGCGCGTGCCGCCAACTCGTCTTGTGGATTCGGGGCGCGGAGGTCCGCCTCCTCCATGAACCTGGCGAGTCTGCCGCAGGCATACAGATCCTCCTCCGGCGTCGAAGCGATGTCCATCCTCAGCACCATGGCATGCGCGCCCGCCATCGCCGCCGCCCAGAGCTTCCGGCGCAGCTCCGCGCCCGTTCCCATGTCCGCGCACTCGCTCATGTTGATGCTGTATCGGCCCCGCGCTTCGCGATGGGCCCGCACCAGACCCTCGTGCAGTTCCGTGGCGGTCTTCACGTTGTACTGCACCGCGAACTGGTCGATGACTGGGTCGTCAGCGAACTCTCCGAACTCAAGCCCATGCAGCTTGTGCACGGCGATCGGGTGGGCATTGGCATCGGCTTCGCGGATGATCTTCGCGATCGCCCGCACCCTCGCCGGGCTGAAGCGCTCTTGGTACTCCTCGGCCACGCACCAGATCAGGTTGCGGTGGTGCTCGAACCGGTTGACGATGCCCTCCAGGAATGCGCGCTCTTCCCGGCCGACATCATCGTCGGTATCCCAGATGCGCGCGCTGTCATCATAGACGAAGAGATAGATGCAGACGTCGGCCTCGTCCATCGTTGTGAACCAGGTCTCCCACTGGTCGAGTACCGCCTCGTTGAGCCCTTTCGCCGGGTCATGGCCGATGAACGGATTGTGCGTCTCGTCCCCGTCTCCGCCATGTGACCGTATCACCTGCATGTAGATGCAGTTGGCGCCGGTTGCCGCTACTTTCCGTATCAGCGCCATCTGGTCGCCGTCCCGAGTGCCGTCTTCACGCAGCGTGCCCCGGTACAGGAAGTCTTCGGGGTCGCCCGGCCCCGCGATGAAGACGCTGGAGCCGCCCTTCCGCATCAGTCGAGCCGGGCGGTCGGGATCAACGACGATCCGGTCCCACATCGGATCCCTGTCGACACAGGCTTCGGTCAGGAGCCTCAGGGCCTCGTTCTCCGCCTCGCGGGACTTGATGTTGGCGTCATTCCAGCTCACGATCACATCCAGGCTGGGGATGACAACCATCGCGCGAGGGCCTCCGTGCCCAAATGCCCCGTAGGCATCGTGGGGCGCGTTGGGCCAGTGCCGCCGGCCGTCGCGGTCGACCCCGTTCGTCCACCACAGGAAGCTGTAGCTGCCCATGTGATCGCACTGGTTGTCCGGGATGTTGCGGGACCCGATGCTCCGCTGGCCCTCGACCATCTCGGCCTTCTCGCCGGCGGTTCTTGGGATTGCGTTGGACAGCCCGCTGCGAGTGGCAAGCCGCACATGCTCCGGGCTCAGAACCTGGCGTCCGTTCCATTGGCCGCCGCGCAGATAAAGCAGGCCGAACCGGGCGAAGTCGCGGGGCGAAACACCCAAGCGCCCGGCGCGGTCCTTCAGCCCGAAGGCCATGAATGTCGGCTGATCCTCGCACTGCAGGATGTCGGCCAAGAGCGGACGCACGACTTCGG
This sequence comes from Candidatus Zipacnadia bacterium, assembly GCA_029821745.1. Taxonomy (GTDB): domain Bacteria; phylum Armatimonadota; class Zipacnadia; order Zipacnadales; family JABUFB01; genus JALGSS01. The sequence goes on along the minus strand of JALGSS010000161.1, from coordinate 3,603 downwards.
CGTCGACGCGCTCCCACGTTGTCCCGTAGACCTTGAGGAAGAGGGTGTCCCACAGCAGCGCCATGTGCCAGTCGTTGTAGTCGTAGGCTGAACCGGGCTCATCCGCGACGCCGTAGCAGGAGGTCTGGTTGGCCATGTGCCGCCAGGTGATCCGTGAGTCCTTGTGGCCGAGATTCGCGTTGATCGCCCTCAACCGCGGCTCGAAATCGGCGACCGGCGTGTCGAGACCCGGGATCTTCCCGTCCTCAATGGCCTTGAGGATGAAGTGGCTGTACCACGGCTTCGCCGCGGACGCAACGTCTCCACGCCGCCTGATGTCGCCCCATGAATACACGATGCGCCCGTGCCGGATCACGCACCCTCTGCCGCCCACGTGCTTTGCCAGGGCTTCCAGCAGGTTGGCGTCCATCCTAACGCTCTCCGGGCTCGTCGTCTCCCAGGTTGCGCCGGGCCAGACCATCTCCTGATCCGCCGCCGCGACGGCGCACGTACAGAGATAGACGACGAGGGATGCGAGAGTCAGCAGACCGTGGGTCGACATGCCGGCTTCCCTTCTTGAGGCGTCGCTGCCTCATGCAGGTGTGTTTCGAGAACCCCCTGATGGTCGGTTCGTCCCGACCCTATCTCTCCTCTATCCGTCACCCAACTCGATGGTGTGGACGAAGTAGTCCCGGCCCGTGTTCGCGGTCTTCACAACCCACTGTCCCTTCGGGTCGACAACCCCTGAAGGCGCTGAGCACGGGATGCCCAGCGGGTCGCAGTTGTCCGCGGTTACAATCCACAGGCCGCCGGCCTGAGCGCGCATCCGCAGGTTGCTTTCATGGTACGGCCAGGCCACCTGGCGCGACCACGGGCCGCCGTCGCGTCCGCCATTCACTGCGTGGAAGATGACTTGCGCCCCCATGCGCGAAAGCTGCTGGGTCAGGTGCGGGTCCGGCCCGGGGGTGCAGCCCGGGTTCGCCCATAGGTCGTTGCAGATCAGCCCCGCAAGCGTGACCTCGCCCAACTGGAAGGTCCGCAGTGGCGACACCGCGTAGTCGTTGATCTCGCCCTGCGGAGTATCGGTCAAGGAGCCGCACGTGAGGGTCTTGCTGTGGAAACCGAGGTACTCTCCCTGGGCCGAGTAGAAGCGGATCTGATTGTGGGGCCGCTCCTCGCCCGGTTCGAGGAAGCAGGTCCCCAATGCGAGCCCGACACCGGACTCCTGTGCTGCGGCGGTGACTTCTCCCAGGGCAGTGGCGACCTCGGACGCGTCGAAATGCGGGGTGTATCCGCTCAACGAGCCCTCGGGCGTAAGAAGTATGTCAGCGGATTCCGCCTTGGCGAACTCAATCGCCTGGAGTATCTCCGCCAGATTCGAGGACACATCCCTGGTGACGGGAATTTGTGCTCCGGCAACGCGTAGCTGCATAGTGCTGTGACTCCTGACCAAAGGATAGCGGCGAGGGGCGCTCCTGAATCTTCTCTGGGCGTCGCGGACGCCTCACCGTCGCGATCACACTGGAATCACAACTTCGCCTCCGAGGGTCCGAGACCTGCAGGGGTGTGGGTGGGGAAGTGTGACAACCCAGGAAGGTCCCTGCCTGCCCCTTGCGGAAGCATCCGAGACGTGCCGGTCACTGCGCATCCTGCGCGATCCCAGATCGGCGACGAAGACCAATGATGCCCGAACGAAGGGAATATGAACCATGGCGACCCTTGCAGTCTATGGCGGCGAGAAAGCAGTACCCGACGGCTCCATCAAACCGTGGCCGCCGGTGGACAAGACCGATGAAGAGATGGTGCTCAACGCCCTTCATTCCGACAAGCAGGCGCGCGGCGATCACAACATCGCGTTCGAGAGCGAGTTCGCCGAATGGAACGGCAACAAGCACTGTCTGCTCACCAATAGCGGGACCGCCGCGCTGCACATGGGGCTCGTGGGCTGTGGGATCAGCGCGGGCGACCACGTGCTGGTGACCGCCTATAGCTGGTCGTCGAGCGCGACCTGCATCCTGCACCACAACGCCATCCCGATCTTCGTCGATATCGATTTCGACACGATCAATATGGATGTCGACAAGATCGAGGCGGCCATCACGCCGCAGACGAAGGCGATCGTGGCCGTCAATCTCCACGGCTTGGCGCTGGACATGGAGAAGGTCATGGCTGTCGCACGGAAGCATGGGCTGAAGGTCGTTGAGGATTGCTGCCAGTCTCACGGCGCGCTGTTCAACGGGCAGAAAGTGGGCACTTTCGGCGACGCCGCCGGGTTCTCGCTGAACCAGAACAAGTGCTTGTCCGCGGGCGAGGGTGGCATGTTCGTCTGCAATAGTGATGAGGTGTACGAGGCCGCCGGAAAGCTGTGGAGCTTCGGGGAAACCGCGAGGCCCGAGCAGTCCCGGGACTACCATGCGTACGCGCTGGGGTGGATGTACCGCAACAATGAGCTCACTGCGGCGTATGCCCGGGCGCAGCTCAAGAAGTACCCCTACTATTTCGACACGCTGCGAGCCAATGGGCAGTATCTCCAGGAGACCCTCAATGGCATCCCGGCGCTGATCCAGCCGACGGAGCCGGAGGGCCATACCCACAACTGGTACAACTACAACCTGCGGATCAACCCGGACTGCGTGGACTATCCCGACATGTCCCGCTTCCGCCACGCCGTGGTGGCCGCGCTGCAGGCCGAAGGCATTCCGGTGAGCGTGTGGCAGCAGTTCATCCTGCCCGAGATGACGGTGTTCCAGGCGAAGAACGCCTATGGCGGCGGCTTCCCGTGGTCGATCCCCGGGGCCGACGAGGGCGTCGACTACAGCCCGGAGAACTTCCCGGTGGCCCAGCGGCACTGCGACAGCTATATGGCCCTGGTGATGGCGCTGCGCGCGCCGAATGGCCTGGATGTTGCCGAGAAGATCGGCGAGGGCATCCGCAAGGTCTTCGAGAACGTCGACCAGATTGACCCCGACAAGATCCTGGGCGAGTGACCAAGGAGCGCCAGACCATGCAGTTCGGGATTCAGCTCTACACGGTTCGGGATCACACCGACGACGACAGGTTCAAGGACACGCTGAAGCGACTGGCAGACATGGGGTTCCAGGGCGTGGAGTTCGCCTGGAAGTATGGCGGGATGGAGCCGGAGGAACTGGCGGATTTCCTGAGCTCTTTGGGACTGACTTGCTGCGGCCTGCACCTGCAGCTCGATGAGCTACTTGACCCCGATCACAAGGTCTACGAGTACGCGCTGGCCTGCGCCTCGCCGTATGTGACCACCAGCCTGGCCGGTCAGACGGCGGAGTTCGAACGGCTCGCGCCGAAGGTGAACGAAGCGGCCCGGGTTGCTGCGGCGAAGGGCCTGCAGTTCACCTACCACAACCACCATCAGGAGTTCACGGACTCGGTCGGCGGCCTATTGGCGCAGAACTACCTAACGATGCATACCGACCCGGCCCTCGTCGGGCTGGAGATCGACCTGGGCTGGATCATGAAGGCCGGCGTCGACCCCCTGACGTACTGGCAGGTCCAGGCCGAACGGACGCCGCAGATTCACCTGCGTGACTACAGCGTCGAGGAGGGCCAGATCACCGATATCGGCGCGGGGTTCATCGACCTCGCAGCGGTCGC